>NZ_JBFBBE010000025.1:0-112785 GCF_040682555.1 Streptomyces sp. NPDC051172 | reverse complement strand
ATCTACCAGCGGTCCCGTTCGTCATTCACCGCAGGGCCAGCACGCCCACCCGCGCCTGGACAGCGCCCCAGCCAGCCTTAACTTCCCGGCCTTGCTCTTTGGAGGGGCTGTCCCGCCTCCCCGCTTGAGCCTCAGACGACTACGCCCCTTGCCTTCTGACGACAACCTTGACGGAGCCGTCCCCTGCCTTTCTCCGGGGCAGCGGAGCCACATCCCCCACTTCTGCGCATCGTTGTTGGGAGACCACCTCAGCTCTGAACAACTGCCCCCGTATAAGGGCCTGCTCCCGCTCGCTGTGCTGGTCAAGAAGCTTGGCTAACAGGGCATAGCAACCATCGAGCCCCGCCCCACTGCTGTCCGTCATCGCGGCACCCTCGCTGGCCGCTGGTAGTGATCGGCAACCACGCGAGCCATCGCACCGATGCGATCCGTCGCAACATCCTTGGCTGCGAAGAAGATGTGGCCCTTCACCTCCGGATACTTCGCGGCCAGCGTGAGATGCCGGGAGAGTTCGGCCGGGTCCTGCCATGCCGCAGGCTGCGCCGGGTCGCCCGCCTTGTACAGAGCTTCGCCGATGTAGAGCTGTACGCCGGTACCCCGCGCGACGTTCGCCCACCACGGCACGACGACGGAATAATTTGCGGGAACCTGCTGGTCAAGAGGTTGTGCCAACCAATACACCTGCGGGGCGATGTAGTCGATCCAGTGCTCCCGCACCCATTTGCGGGTGTCCGCGTGCAGGTCGTCGTACGTCTGCACGCCCGCCCGGGTGTCGGAGCCGCGTGCGTCGGTGGCGGCGTTGCGCCACACCGCGAACGGGCTGATGCCGAAGCGCGTGCCCGGCCGCACCTGCTTGATTCGCGCGGCGATCCCGGACACCAGCTTGTCGATGTTGTCGCGGCGCCAGGCGTCCCGGTCCGGGAAGGCCTTGCCGTGGCGGGCGTAGGCCGCGTCGTCGTCGAAGGTCTGGCCGGTCACCGGATACGGGTAGAAGTAGTCGTCGAAGTGGACGGCGTCCACGGGGTACTTCCGCACCGCGTCGAGCATCGCGTTCTGCACGAAGGCACGCACCTTCGGCAGCCCCGGGTTGTAGTAGAGCTTCCCGCCGTACGGCACCACCCACTCCGGGTGCTTGCGCGCGGGGTGGGAGGGGGCCAGTTTCGTCACGTCGGTGTTGTTGGCGATGCGGTACGGGTTGAACCAGGCGTGCAGTTCCAGACCGCGGGCGTGGGCCTCCTTCACCGCCGTGCCCAGCGGGTCCCAGCCCGGGTCCTGGCCCTGGGTGCCGGTGAGGACCTGCGACCAGGGCTCGTACGGGGAGGGCCACAGCGCGTCGGCCGTCGGACGTACCTGGAACATCACCGCGTTGAGGCGGTCGTGCACGGCTCGGTCCAGGATGGCGATCAGCTCGGCCCGCTGCTCGGCCGCGGTCAGCCCCGGTTTGGAGGGCCAGTCCCGGTTGGCGACGGTCGCCACCCAGACGCCCCGCATCTCCGGCACGGACCGCCGGCGCTCGGAGTCGCCGCCCGCCATCGCGGCACTCGCCGCCACTGCACCGCCCCCCGCCACAAGAGCCGACAGGGCCGTCGCTGCGAACGCCCGCCGCGACAGCCGAGACCTACGGTGCAGCATTCCCGTACCTCCATGCGCCGATGTGCGTGACCGGGGGAGATTCTCGACCCGGGCCGCCTCCCGCGTCAGGCTGCCACGCGGACCCGAACGATCGATCAACGATCGCCGGAGGTAACGTGCAGGTTTGGAGCAGGCACCGAACCACCGGGGCGCTGCCGCATTCGTAGATCAGCGAAGGGGACGATGTGACGGACTTCCCAACGGGAGACATCTCGCGCGTCGGAGTGGTCGGCTGTGGCCAGATGGGAGCGGGCATCGCCGAGGTGTGCGCCCGGGCCGGTCTGGACGTCAAGGTCGCCGAGACCACCGGGGAGGCCCTGGAGATCGGCCGGACCCGGCTGTTCAGTTCCCTGGGCAAGGCGGCCGAACGCGGCAAGATCACCGAGCGGGAGCGGGACGAGACGCAGGCCCGGCTGAGCTTCACCACCGACCTGGGCGAGTTCGCCGACCGTGACCTGGTGATCGAGGCCGTCGTCGAGAACGAGCAGGTGAAGACGGAGATCTTCCAGGTGCTCGACCAGGTGGTGACCCGCCCGGACGCCATCCTGGCCTCCAACACCTCCTCCATCCCGCTGGTGAAGCTGGCGGTCGCCACCTCCCGCCCGGACCACGTCGTGGGCATCCACTTCTTCAATCCGGCCCCGGTGCAGCAGCTGGTCGAGCTGATCCCGGCGCTCACCACCTCCGAGGGCACGCTGGGCCGGGCGCACCTGTTCGCGGAGAAGGTTCTCGGCAAGCACGCCATCCGCGCCCAGGACCGCTCCGGCTTCGTGGTCAACGCGCTGCTCGTGCCGTATCTGCTGTCCGCCATCCGCATGTTCGAGTCCGGCATCGCGGGCCGCGAGGACATCGACAACGGCATGGAGATGGGCTGCGCCCACCCGATGGGCCCGCTGAAGCTGTCGGACCTGATCGGCCTGGACACCATCGTGTCCATCGCCAATTCGATGTACGCGGAGTACAAGGAGCCCCTGTACGCCGCTCCCCCGCTGCTCCAGCGCATGGTCGACGCGGGCCGGCTCGGCCGGAAGACCGGCTCGGGCTTCTACACCTACGGCTGACCTCGGCCGGGGTTTTGCACAGTGCCCGTTCCAGGGTGCTGATTACACAGTGCGACCGACACGGGCCCGGCACTCTTCGGAGTGCCGGGCCCGTGCCATTCACACACCGTGTGCGCGCCGGGCCCGCATATGCCCGTCGCACACGCTCCCCACGCACCCACCAGGCGGGTTGACTCTCCATGCGCAATGCAAGGGATGTGACGACTACGGAAAGGAGCGGACTCGTGACCGCCGACCCGGAGCATCCCGTGGTCCATGGAGAACTCGCAGAGTTACGCCGCCGCCTCGATGTCGCGTACGCGCGTGTCGAGGGAGGGCTGGCCCTGCTCAACCATCGCACCGAGGAGACACACAAGGAAGTCGACGATCTCAGCGCACGGATCATCGCCCTGGAGCACGCCCGCTGGCCGCTGCCCGCGGTCGCGGCACTGACGGCAGTGGGCGCGCTCGTCGTGACGGTATGGCAGGCCCTGGGCCACTGAGGGACAAGGGCGCGGTAGGGATCAGGGTCAGTCGTCCTGCCCGAGCCTGAGGTGGTGCAGGAGCAGTAACGCGGCCGCCATGTTGGCGGCCGGGACCTCGCCGCGGGCGACCATGTCGGGGACGAGTTTGAGGGGGACCCATTCCCGGCGGTCCGACTCGAAGTCGTCCACGGGATGTCCGACGTACTCGCCCTCGTCGGCCCAGTAGATGTGATGCCGGGCGTCGGTGAGGCCGTTGGACGGCTCGACGCTCATGAGGTGCTGCAGCGGTCCCGGTCGCCAGCCGGTCTCTTCCTCGAGTTCCCTGGCGGCCGCGACGGCGATGTCCTCGCCGTCCTCGACCACGCCCGCAGCGAGTTCCCACCCCCAGCTGTCGGTGATGAAGCGGTGGCGCCACAGGAGGAGGACTTCATTGGCCTCGTTCACCACCGTGGCCACGGCGACGGGCCGCAGCCGTATCAGAAAGTGGTCCAGGTGCCGCCCGTCCGGCAGTTCCACATCTGCCAGGTTGACGGTGAACCAGCGGTTTTCATACACAGTTTGTTCGTTCTGTTTCGTCCACTGCACGGTTCTGCCACCTTCCGTCGAGTAAGTGGCAATATCGCAGCAGGGACGGTGAGTGTCGGCGCTCAGGAACCTGTCTACAGCGGTACGCGCAGTGCTCCGTCGATGAGTTCGGCGGCTTCGCCGGTGCCCGCACAGCCGCTGCGCACCAGGTATTCGCGTACCGCGCGGAGTCTGTCGCGCAGCCGCTGGGACTCCATTCCGCGGGCCTGTTCGGCCATCTGCACCGCGGTGGCCACGGCCTTGTCGGCGTTGCCCTGGCGCAGTTCGATCGTGGAGAGCATGGCGAGCCGGTGCACCCGGCCGCGGTCGTGCGCGGGGTTGTCGACGGCCGCCGCGGCATGCTCCCCGGCGGCCACGAGTTCGCCGAGGCTGAGCAGTGCCTCCGCCACCTGGACGTTGACAAGACCCGGCTGGACATAGCCGGTTTCGTCGGGTTCGTACCCCCGCCGGATGCGTTCGGCGGCCAGCTCGGCACGCCGGATGCAGGACAGGGCGCTCGTGCCGTCGCCGAGGTGTGCGTACGCCTTGGCCTGCATCGCGTACAGATCGGAGGCGAGGGCGGGGGTGATGTGCTTGCCGGCGGCGCGCAGCGCGGCCTCCGCGAAGGCCACCGCCTGGCGGTACTCCCGCATGAACAGCGCCTGGTTGACCAGCAGTGCGATCACATAGGCGCCAAGGCCCCGGTCCCCGCTGGCCTTCGCCAGCCTGAGCGCCTGGTGGAAGTAGCGCTGGGCGAGCCCGTGCGCGTCGGAGTCGTAGGCGCAGATGCCCGCGATCGCCACCAAACCGCCCGTGGCCCGGTGCAGTTGGCGGCCGGTGGCGTCGGTGTAGCTGCCGCGCAGCAGCGGGGCGGCCTCGGCGTTGAGGAAGCCGACGATCCGCGTGCGCGTGGCTATGCCGCCGGCCTTGCGGTACATCTGCTCGTAGTGGGTGCGGGCCGCGCGCAGCATCTCGATGTCCCCCGGGGTGACCCGGTGCCGGCCGCCGCGCGAGACGTCCACGTCCTCGGGCGGGTTCTCCCACTCCCACACGGGCATGACGGCAGGCGTGCCGGTGACCGCGGGCGCACCCAGGATGTGCGGGCGCTGCTGCTCGTCGGAGCGCCACAGCGCGGTGGCCCGCTCGACGAAGCCGGACAGCGAGGTGCCGTGCGGGGTGGACGGCTCGCCGGGCACCCCGAGGCCGATGTCGTCGAGCGTGACCGGCCGGTGCAGCCGTCCCGCGAGCACCTCGCAGATCAGGTCGGGCACCTGCCCTCGGGGCCGCTGCCCCTTCAACCACCGCGCGACGGCGGTGTGTTCGTACCGGAGCGCGAGGCCGCGCGCCCGCCCCGCCTGATTGACGTGTGCCGCCAGCCCCGCATGCGAGATCCCGGCCTCGTCCAGGATCGCGTCGAGCAGAGTGTTGGGCTGCATAGGTGCCCCCCGGATCGCTCGGTGCCGTCAGCGTAGTGCGAACGGCTTCACACGGGGTGTGAACGGAGTGCTCGAATCCGCAGCGTACGCGCTCTGTCGCGGAGAGTTTCCAGCCGGTTGACTGAAATGCCTCGCAAGAGGCCGGCCGGGCCGCCGGCTCCCCCTCGTACAGTGCGGCGGCCCGCTTCCGCGCCGTCCGCCCAGCTGCCTGCCCGACACTCCGTGGCGGGGCGGACGGCCTGCCGGCGGCTTGGCGGTGCGACTCAACGCCGTGGCGTATCGGGCGCATTGTCGGCCGCGGGTGCGTCGTGGCTTGTCGCGCAGTTCCCCGCGCCCCTAAAGACGGTGGTGTGCCCGGTGGCCTACCGGCTCCCCAGGGGCGTGCACCGCGTGGCGGCGGTCGTTGCGGAGGACGAGGAGTGCGACGTCGTCGGCAGGTCTTCCTCCCGCATGGCGCAGCAGCCCGGCGAAGACGGCGCGCAGTACCGACTGCGGGGAGACCGGCCCGGCACCCACGGCCTCGGCTAGCGCGGCCGGCAGCGAAAAGAACCGGCCACGTCCGTCCCGGGCGTCCTCGACACCGTCCGTGTGCAGGAACAGCGCCTCGCCGGGCAGCAGCCGACCGCACGGCAGCGCGGGCAGCTCGGCGGGCAACGGGAACGGCCCGAGGGGAGGCAGCGGTTCGGCCCGGGTCAGCAGCTCGGCCCGGGCCGGCCCCAGCAGATACGGCCAGGGGTGCCCGCAGTTGAGGACGCGCACCTCGCCGTCCGGCTGGATCTCCAGCAGCAGTACGGTGACGAACTCCTCGGCGACCGGGTGGTCCGGCTCCGCTCCGGCCGAGGGATGCTCGGCGCGGGCCCGTTCCCGCAGATGCCGGGCCAGCGCCCGCTCCAGCCGCCGCAGCACACTGCCGAGTTCGGCCTCGTCGTGCACGGCCTCGCGGAAGCTGCCGAGCACGGCTGCGGCCGTACCGATGGCGGCGAGCCCGTGCCCACGCACATCGCCCATCACGACCCGCACACCGTGCTCGGTGGCGATGACCTCGTACAGATCGCCGCCGATGACCGCACTGCGGTCCGCGGACAGCTGGGCCGCGGCGATGTCGAGCCCGTCGATCCGCGGCGGCAGCGGCCGCAGCAGCACACTCTGCGCGGCCCCCGCGACCTGCCGCACCTCTCTGAGCTCGCGGAGCATCACATGCCGGACGTGGAGTATCAGCCCGGTGCCCACCGCGAAGAAGACGGCACTGGTGCCGATGCGCGCCCCCAGTCCGTTCTGCTGGGCGAGCGGACAGGCCAGTTTGTACGTGATCGCCATGGCGCCCCACACCGCGGGCAGCCCCAGCGCAAACACCCGGCGCAACGGCAGCCGCCCCGCCCCGCGGGGAACGCCAGCCTTGATGCGGATCATGCCGATTGGCCCCCCACTCAGGCCCAGAAGCACAGACGGACCGACCCCGAAAGGCCGGTCCGATTCTGTCCACGGCATGGCCGGACAGGGCCAGATCACCCGAAGTTGCCACCCAAACGAGTGACAACCTCCAGGCCATCCGCATTTATGCAGGTGGGGGGCATATTCACAGGGCGGGGCAGGAGCGCCCCCGAAGGGGCGCGGGGCTGTGTTGAATTTGCGGCTACCGCCGCGTGGGCGCGATCAACCACGTAGAACCCTCAGCCGCCAACCAACAACAGCTCCCGCACCTTGGGCGCACTAGGCCCGCAAGACCGCCCCGGTACGCTCGCCCGCCAGGGCAACGGCGGCATCCCGAGCAGCGGACGCCTCGTCGACCGTCAGCGTCCGATCCGCGGCCCGGAAGCGCAATGCATACGCCAGCGACTTCCGCCCCTCACCCAACTGCTCGGCGTTCTCGTACACGTCGAACAGCCGGATCGCCTCCAGGAGCTCTCCCGCCCCGTCCCGCAGCGCAGCCTCGACCTCGGCATGCGGCACGAACTTGTCGACGACCAGCGCGACATCCTGCGTGGCCACCGGGAACGTGGAGATGCCCGGCGCCTGCGGGGTGTCGTTGCCGACCTGCTCCAGCACATCCAGGTCGATCTCCATCGCACTGGTGCGCTCGGGCAGCCCGAGGGCCTTCACCACCCGCGGGTGCAGCTCACCCGCGTGCCCGACGACCGTCTCCGTGCCGTCGACGACGACCGCGAGCTCGGCGCAGCGACCGGGGTGCCACGGACCGTACTGGCCCTTGCGGACGATCAGCTCGGCTCCGGCTTCCCGCGCGGCGACGCGCCCCGCCTCGACCGCGTCGGCCCAGTCCGCCGGACGGCCCTTGCCCCACCAGCCGGCCTGCTCGCGGGCGCCCGCGAGGACGACGGCGAGATGGCGCGGCTGCTCGGGCAGCGCGGCGTTCAGTTCGGCGATCTCCTCGTCGGTGGGACGCCGGTCGACGGGCAGGGCGACGGCTGTCTTCTGCTCCTCGCGCGGGAGGAACACCAGTCCGGTCTCGAACAGCGCGAGGTCGTGCGAGCCCCGGCCGTTGTTGCGGCGCAGGGCACCCAGCAGGCCCGGCAGCAGCGAGGTGCGGAGCGCGGGCTCCTCGTCGCTGAGCGGGTTGGTGAGCTTCACGAAACGGCGGCTGGGGTCGTCGGCCTCCAGCAGCAGCTGGTCGAAGACCTGCTCGCTGACGAAGGGGTAGTTCGGCGCCTCGACATAGCCCGCCCCGGCCAGCGCGCGGCCGACCCGGCGGTGCAGCCGCTGCCGGTGGGTGAGGCCGCGGCCCGAGGGGAGCTTGGGCAGCGTGGAGGGCAGGTTCTCGTAGCCCTCCAGGCGGATGACCTCCTCCGCGATGTCGTTGACCTCGCGGAGGTCGGGCCGCCAGGACGGCACGGTGACGATCAGCTCGTCCTGCCCGTACACGTCGCAGCCGATCTCCTGCAGCCGCCGCACGACGGTCTCGCGGCCGTAGTCGACGCCCGCCACCTTGTCCGGGTGGTCGGCCGGGACGGTGATGGTGTGCGGGCCGGACGGCGTGATGACCTCGGTGACGCCGGCCTCGGCGGTGCCGCCCGCGAGCAGCACCAGCAGGTCGACCGTGCGCTGTGCGGCGGCGGCCGCGGCCTGCGGGTCGACGCCGCGCTCGAAGCGGCGGGACGCCTCGGAGGACAGCTTGTGGCGCCGTGCCGTGCGGGCGATGGAGACCGCGTCGAAGTGGGCGGCCTCGATCACGACGTCGCTGGTCGAGTTCTCGGTGTCGTCGTGGTCGGCGATCTCGGTGTTGGCGCCGCCCATGACGCCCGCGAGGCCGATGGGGCCGCGGTCGTCGGTGATGACGAGGTCTTCGGCGTCCAGGGTGCGGGTGACGCCGTCGAGCGTGACGAGCTTCTCGCCCGGCTCGGCGCGGCGCACGCCGATGGTGCCCTTGACCAGCGAGCGGTCGTAGGCATGCAGCGGCTGGCCGAGCTCCATCATCACGTAGTTGGTGACGTCGACGGCGAGCGAGACCGGGCGCATGCCGACCTTCTGCAGCCGGCGCTGCAGCCAGATCGGGGAGCGCGCCTCGGGGCTGAGCCCGGTGACCGTGCGCGCGGTGAAGCGGTCGCAGCCGAGCGGTTCGGAGACCTGCACCGGGTAGCCGAACGCGTTCGGGCCGGGTACGTCGATCAGGGCCGGGTCGCGCAGCGGCAGGCCGTAGGCGATGGCGGTCTCGCGGGCGACACCGCGGATGGACAGGCAGTCGCCGCGGTTCGCGGTGACGGCGATGTCCAGGACCTCGTCGACGAGTTCGAGCAGTTCGATGGCGTCCTTGCCGACCTCGGCCTCCGGCGGCAGCACGATGATGCCGTGCGTGCCGTCGTCGCCCATGCCCAGCTCGTCGCTGGAGCAGATCATGCCGTGGGACGTCTTGCCGTACGTCTTGCGCGCGGAGATGGAGAAGCCGCCGGGCAGCGTGGCCCCCGGAAGCACGACGACGACCTTGTCGCCGACGGCGAAGTTGCGGGCGCCGCAGACGATCTCCTGGGGCTCGCCGGTGCCGTTGGCCTGGCCGACGTCGACGGTGCAGAAGCGGATCGGCTTCTTGAACTCCGTCAGCTCCTCGATGGTCAGCACCTTGCCGACGACGAGCGGGCCCTTGAGGTCGGCGCCGAGGTGCTCGACGGTCTCGACCTCGAGCCCCGCCGAGACGAGCTTCTCCTGGACGTCACGGCCGGTTTCCGTCGCTGGCAGGTCGACGTACTCCCGCAGCCAAGAAAGCGGGACCCGCATCAGATCTCCATCCCGAACGGCCGGGTGAACCGGACGTCACCCTCGACCATGTCTCGCATGTCCTCGACGTTGTGGCGGAACATCAGCATCCGCTCGATGCCGAACCCGAAGGCGAAGCCGCTGTACTTCTCCGGGTCGACGCCGCAGGCGGTGAGCACCCGCGGGTTGACCATGCCGCAGCCGCCGAGCTCGATCCAGCCTTCGGAGGAGCAGGTGCGGCAGGGGCGGTCGGGGTTGCCGACGGACTCGCCGCGGCAGACGTAGCACACCATGTCCATCTCGGCGGACGGCTCGGTGAACGGGAAGAAGTTGGGCCGCAGCCGGGTCTTCATGCCCTCGCCGAACAGCGACTGGACCATGTGGTCCAGGGTGCCCTTGAGGTCGGCCATGGTCAGGCCCTCGTCCACGGCGAGCAGCTCGACCTGGTGGAAGACGGGGGTGTGCGTGGCGTCCAGCTCGTCGGTGCGGTACACCCGGCCCGGGCAGATCACGTAGACCGGCAGCTCACGGCTGAGGAGGGAGCGGATCTGGACCGGCGAGGTGTGGGTGCGCAGCACGACACCGGACTCGGTGCCGCCCTCGGGGCCTTCGACGAAGAAGGTGTCGTGCTCGCCGCGGGCCGGGTGGTCCGGGCCGATGTTGAGGGCGTCGAAGTTGAACCACTCCGCCTCGATCTCGGGGCCCTCGGCGACCTCGTAGCCCATGGCCACGAAGACGTCCTCGATGCGCTCCGAGAGGGTGGTCAGCGGGTGGCGGGCGCCGGCCGGTACGCGGTCGTACGGCAGCGTGACGTCCACCGACTCCTCGACCAGCACGCGCGCGTCCCGCTCGGCCTCCAGCTCGGCCTGCCGGCCGGCGAGCGCCTTGTTGACGGCGCCGCGGGCCTGGCCGACCAGTTTGCCGGCGGCGGCCTTGGCGTGCGGGGGCAGGGCGCCGATCTCGCGGTTGGCGAGGGCCAGCGGGGAGGTGCCCCCGGTGTGGGCGACCTTGGCCTCCTGGAGCGCGTCGAGGGAGCTCGCTGCGGCGAAGGCGGCGAGCGCCTCGTCCCGCATGCGCTCGATCTCTTCCGGTTTCAACGCCTCGACCTCTACAGGGTCGTACGACTTATTCGGTGCCGACATCTCTTCCCGTGCTTCCGATTGGCTGGCTGAAGGTCCCCGTCACCGACTCACACAGAGGTCAGAGGGCCGTCCATGGGACACAAAGGTGCCAAAGGCCGAGTCTAACGGGGTGGAGGTGTACGAATGCGCCCGTGGACCGCTCTCCGGCACTCAGGTGAGATACGCCGGGGCCGCCACGGGCAACGTAAATCGGAACTCCGCCCCGCCCTGGGACGCGCGGCCGACCGTGATGGTGCCGCCGTGGGCCTCGACGATGCCCTTGACGATGTAGAGCCCGAGGCCCGTGCCGCCGCGCTTGCTGCCCCGCCAGAAGCGGGTGAAGACGCGGTTCATGGACTCCTCCGGGATGCCGGGCCCCTCGTCGCTCACCGTGACCGACGTGGCTGCTGCTTCCTGGCCTTCGTCCTCTCGGGGGGACGCCGTGGCCGTGATGTCAATCGTGACGGTTCCCTCGCCGTGCCGCACCGCATTTTCCAGCAGGTTGCTGAGCACCTGGTCGATCTTGTCGGGGTCCGCCCACAGCGAGGGCAACGGCTGCTCGATCCTCAGCAGGAACCGGTCGGCGGGCTGCCCGGCGGCGACGTACGCCTGGATGTGCCGCCCCACGGCCGCACCGATGTCGACCGGCTGGCGCCGCACTTCCAGCCGCCCGCTGTCGATCCGCGAGATGTCCAGCAGCTCGGCGATGAGCCGGGTGACCCGGTCGGCGTCGGCGTCGACGGTCTCCAGCATCAGCCGCTTCTGGTCGTCGGTGAACCGTTCCCACTTGGCGAGGAGCGTGGCGGTGAAGCCCTTGACGGAGGTCAGCGGCGAGCGGAGCTCATGGGCCACGGTCGCTATCAGCTCGGCGTGACTGCGCTCGGTGCGGCGGCGGGCCTCGGTGTCGCGCAGTGAGACGACGACACGGCGGACCGGGCCGGCGGCTTCACTTCGGACGTACCGGGCGGAGACGAGAACCTCGCAGCCTCCGGGAAGCAGCAGGTTCCGCTCGGGCTGCCGCCGGCGAATGGCGAGCCCGCCGTACGGGTCGGTCAGCTGCCACCAGCGCCGCCCCTCCAGGTCCTCTAACGGCAGCGCCTTCTCCAGACGCTGTCCGAGGGCGTCCCGGGCGGGGACGGCGGTGATGCGCTCGGCGGCGGCGTTGAAGCAGATGACATGGCCGTGCTCGTCGGCGACCACGAGGCCGTCGGGCAGTTCGTCGGGGTCGATGCCGAGCCCGGCGAGATCGCCGTGCCGGGGCGCGGGCGCCCGCTGCGCGTCCCGTGGTCCCCGTGCACTGCCCGTGCCGACACTCATTCCCCGCAACCCCACCCTTCAGACGGCGCAGGTGGCCCCCGAGCTGGTCACCCTACTAGCTCTCAGTGACGGAACGGCACCCTGTCGAGGCGCGCTGTGCACGGGCCGACGCATACAGACATACGGCGGCCGCGGTGGCGAGGTTCAGGCTCTCGGCCTTCCCGTGGATCGGCACGCGCACCACGGCGTCCGCGAGTGCGCGGGTCTCCTCCGGAAGCCCCCACGCCTCGTTCCCGAACACCCAGGCGGTCGGCCCGCCCATGGTCCCCTTGTCGAGCTCGTCGTCGAGGTCGTCGGCCCCGGCCCCGTCGGCGGCGAGGATCCGCACACCGACCCGCTTGAGCCCCTCGACCGCGTCCTCCACGGGCACGCCGACGGCGACGGGGAGATGGAACAGCGAGCCCACGGACGCCCGTACGGCCTTGGGGTTGTAGAGGTCGACGGACGCGTCGGTCAGTACGACGGCCTCGGCTCCGGCGGCATCGGCGCACCGCAGCACGGTCCCGGCGTTCCCCGGGTCCCGCACATGCGCGAGCACGGCGACGAGCTTGGGCCGGGCGGCCAGGATCTCCTCGAAGGGCGTGTCCAGGAACCGGCAGATGCCGACGAGCCCCTGGGGCGTGACGGTGGTCGAGATGTCGGCGATGACGTCCTCGGAGGCGAGGTGCACACGAGCCCCGACGGCCCGGGCCTCCCCCACGATGTCGGCGTACCGCTCCGCGGCCTCGACCGTGGCGAACAGCTCCACCAGCCCGTGACCGGCGGCTTCCCGCACGGCCTGCGGCCCCTCGGCCAGGAACAGCCGCTCCTTCCCCCGGAAGTTCCGCCTGGCGAGCCGCCGGGCGGCCAGGACGCGGGGGGAACGGGGTGAGATCAGCTCAGGGGTAACGGGAGGCATCAGGGTCACCTAACTCACTCAACGAAACGGACCCGCGGGCAGCAACCCACGGGTCCGTACAGTCACGTCGGCTCACGCCAGCGCAGCGAGAAGCGTCACGCCGCCTTGGGGGCGTTGACGTCCGCCGGCAGGGCCTTCTGCGCAACCTCGACCAGCGCGGCGAACGCGGTGGCGTCGTTGACGGCCAGCTCGGCCAGGATCTTGCGGTCGACCTCGACGTTCGCGGCCTTCAGACCCTGGATGAAGCGGTTGTACGTGATGCCGTTGGCGCGGGCAGCGGCGTTGATGCGCTGGATCCACAGCTGGCGGAAGTCACCCTTGCGCTTCTTGCGGTCGTTGTAGTTGTAGACCAGCGAGTGGGTGACCTGCTCCTTGGCCTTGCGGTACAGGCGCGAACGCTGACCGCGGTAGCCGGAGGCCTGCTCGAGGATCGCCCGGCGCTTCTTGTGGGCGTTGACTGCCCGCTTGACGCGTGCCACTTGTTAACTCCTTGTAGCGGGGCCGTGGTTGGACTCACACGGCCCGGAAACGATTGGGTCCCGGTCCAGACGTACGGCGCTCGGCGATCGAATGATCAGGCGCCGTTCACGTCACTTGCCGAGAAGCTTCTTGATCTTCGCGGCGTCGCCCGGGGCCATCTCGGCGTTGCCGGTGAGGCGACGCGTCACGCGGGACGACTTGTGCTCGAGCAGGTGGCGCTTGCCGGCGCGCTCACGGAGCACCTTGCCGGAGCCGGTGACCTTGAAGCGCTTGCTGGCACCGCTGTGCGACTTGTTCTTCGGCATAGCGCCGTTCTCTCCTCGTCGGTGGCGCTCCGGTGCCCGGTCGCGAAAACCGGGCACGGTGGAGCGTCGTTCGTGTTTCGGTTACGTCCTGGGGACTTGCGTCCCCCGGGATCACGCCTCGGCGGAAGCCTCGGCAGGAGCCTCGGTCTCCACGGAGTCCTCGGTCTCCACGGAGTCCTCGGTCGCCACGGCATGCTCGGTCTCCGCGGCGTTCTGCGACTTGCCGGGGTTGGCCTTCGCGTCTGCCTTGCGGGCTTCCTGCGCCTGGCGGGCCTCGGCCATCGCCTCGGTCTTCTTCTTGTGCGGACCGAGAACCATGATCATGTTTCGGCCGTCCTGCTTCGGGTTCGACTCCACGAAGCCGAGGTCCTGGACGTCCTCCGCGAGACGCTGCAGCAGTCGGTAGCCGAGCTCCGGCCGGGACTGCTCGCGACCACGGAACATGATCGTGATCTTGACCTTGTCGCCCTGCTTGAGGAACCGGACGACGTGACCCTTCTTGGTGTCATAGTCGTGCGGGTCGATCTTCGGCCGGAGCTTCATCTCCTTGATGACCGTGTGCGCCTGGTTCTTGCGCGCCTCACGGGCCTTCATGGCCGACTCGTACTTGAACTTCCCGTAGTCCATGAGCTTGCACACGGGCGGACGGGCGTTCGCCGCGACCTCGACCAGGTCCAGGTCGTACTCCTGCGCAAGCTCCAGTGCCTTGGCCAGCGGGACAATGCCCACCTGCTCGCCACTGGGACCGACAAGTCGCACCTCGGGAACGCGAATCCGGTCGTTGATGCGGGGCTCGGCGCTGATGGATCCTCCTCGGTTAGCACCACACGGCGGTCTGGCGGACAGCCGCGTATGTCTCTTTCGTTAGACCTAACCGCGCCGAAGCATGAAAAATGCCCCGGACGATCACAGGCGGGGCTCCAAAGCACTACCGGAGCACCGCCGCGATGACGCGGGGCGCGCTTTCGGGCGACTCCATCGTCCGTACGGAACGATGGTGGCCGCCTGACCGGGGTGACCCGCCATCCCTGGGGACGGTCGGGTGGGAGATCGGAGCCTCCACTTGTGGGCCGGACACGCGAGCGTCCAGCCGGTCGTCACACAAGGTTAGCAGCAACCCGGGGGTGGTGCTAACCGGCCTGCACCGGGCCCTATCGTGTGGGACATGAGTGACACCCCTCCTGAGTCTTCCGAGTCCCCCGCCGACTTCGACGCCATGACCCGCGACATCGCCGAGGTGCCCGCCGTCGAGGTGATCGTGACGGTCGCCGTCAACCTGATGAGCGCCGCCGCGGTGAAGCTCGGTCTGGCCCCACAGGAAGGGGAGGGCGACAAGTACAAGGACCTGGACGAGGCCCGCAAGCTGGTGACCGCGCTGGCCGGTCTGCTGGACGCGAGCGCGACCGAGATCAGCTCCTTCCACGCGGCGCCGCTGCGCGACGGCCTGAAGTCGCTGCAGCTGGCGTTCCGCGAGGCGTCCCTCGTCCCGGACGAGCCGGGCCAGGGGCCGGGCGAGAAGTACACGGGCCCCGTTTACGGCTAGCTCCGGGTAGTAAATCTACTTGCCGCGTACGTACAAGGGCTCGCCCGGCGGCGTCGCCCCGGCCGGCAGCAGTGCCAGGTCGAGGCCGCGCACCAGGCGGGCCCTCAGTGTTTCGTCGGCGGCGAGGCGCCGAGCGACGGCATGGACGCTCGCGTCGTTCGGCATCCCGGGGTAGAGGACCAGGGCGAGAGTGCCGTCGCCCTGTCCAGGTCCGAGATAGGCCCGCTCCACCGCTCCCACGGCAGCGACGGCGGTACGCACCGACTCCACGACCGCGGGATCGGCCAGCGGGTCGGCCGTCGTACGTCCCTCCGCAAGCGCGAGCAGCGCGGAGCCGGTCAGTTCGAAGGGCACGGGTCCAGCGAGGTCCAGTACCACCGTGTCCGCCTTCTCGTGCGCGGCGGCCTGCAGCGCCTGGTGCAGGGGTACGGCGACGGGGCGGGCCGCCGGGTCCCAGCGGGCCAGCGAGTCGGTGGAGGTGAAGGCCGGCAGGGCGGTGCGGGAGCCGGCCTTGAGGGTCGGTACGGCCATGTCGCTGGTCTTCTCGCGGCGCAGCCCGTTCTCGTCCTCCTCGACCTCGCCGAGCACGGCCACCACGGGGACGAGCAACCGGGCGCCCTTGAGTGCCTCCAGGACGGGGCCCACAGCGGTACGGTCCTCGGCCCAGGCGGTGAGCGCGGCGCTGAGCCGGGGGTCGGCGGTGCCGTCGTCGTCGGAGAAGCCGGAGTCGGGAATGTTCTTGTTCGCCACGGTCACCGACCCTATCGGGCGGATATCGGGGGGATGCTGCTGGGCTTGTGCGGCCCCGGAAACCGCCGGTTCACAGGGTTCACGGCTTTCTCAGATTTCCCTGACGCACATCTAACTTCCGTCTAACGGGGCGCACAGTCGCCGCCTCCAGCATCGCGGGATGGAGTCCCCCAGAGCCCGCCGCAGCCGCCGCGCCCGTCCGTCCGGGACGCGCACCCTGCTCCATACCGCCCTCGCCGTCGTTGCCGTCGTCGGCGGTACGGCCGCCGGGACCGTGTATGTGAAGGCTCGGGCGCACTCCGGTGGGAGCCCCGTATCGTCGTCGGCGACGGCGTCGGCCTCCACCTCGGGCACGGCGGACGGGGAGGATGCGGTGGAACCTGTGGCGGAGCCGGCCGTGGACCACGACGCGTTGCTGGCCGAGGCCGTGAAGTCGGTGCCCGTCGAGGACGGCGTCCAGGTGTCGGTGGCGGTGCTGGACCTGGACTCGGGCGAGAGCGCCTCGTACGGGGACGGCGCGTTCGACACGGCGAGCATCGTCAAGGTCGACATCCTGGCGGCGCTGCTGCTCCAGGCGCAGGACGCGGGCCGGCACCTCACGGCGGCCGAGAAGTCGTACGCCACCACGATGATCGAGAACAGCGACAACACCGCCGCCTCCGAGCTGTGGCGGACCATCGGCAGGGCGGAGGGTCTCGACGCCGCGAACGAGCGGCTGGGGCTCACGGACACCGAGGGCGGCGACGGCATGCTGTGGGGGCTGACGCAGACCACGGCCGCCGATCAACTCACGCTGCTGCAGCAGGTGTTCGAGGAGGAGTCGAAGCTCAGCGAGGCCTCGCAGACGTATCTGCGGGGGCTGATGGGACGGATCGAGGCCGACCAGCAGTGGGGCGTGTCGGCGGCGGCCGACGGCTCAGCGTGGGCGCTGAAGAACGGCTGGCTGCCGCGCAGCACGACCGGACTGTGGGACGTCAACAGCATCGGGCGGGTGACGGTCGACGGCCGCGACCACCTGGTGGCGGTGCTGTCCAAGGGCAACTCGACACAGGCGAAGGGGATTTCGCTGGTCGAGTCGGTGGCGAAGGCGGCGGTTTCCGTGCCGGCCGGGCGCGCCTCGTCCTCGTCCGCCGCTGCTTCGCCCTCCGCGTCCGTCCCGGAGTGACGGGCCGGCGGGCTCAGAAGCCGTCGAAGCGTGGGCGGCGGCCGCGCCACAGGAAGACCGCCACGACGAGCAGCACCCCGCCGAGGCTGCCCGCGAGCGGGGCCGCCCAACCGCTGGTGCCGTCACCGGACGTGGACGCGTCCGGGCCGGGGCCGAAGTACTTCTCGCCGTACGACACCGCCTGCAGGCCCTTGGGCTTGAGGCGGCCGGCGGCCTTGATCGCGGCGGCCGGGTCGATCATGCCGAAGCCGCGGGAGTCGTCGCGGCCGCCGGCGGGAGGGTTGCGGGCGGTGTCCTCGAGGAGCTGCTTGATCTGGGCGGGGGCCAGCCCGGGGTGGGCGGCCTTGATGAGGGCGACCGCGCCCGAGACGAACGCCGAGGCGGCGCTGGTCCCCCAGCCCTCGTAGTACTTGTGGTCGGGGTCGGCGATGACGATCTTGTCGCCGGGGGCGCTGACGGTGGCGTACCAGCGGCGGGTGGAGAACGAGGCGCGGACGCCGAAGCTGTCGACGGCGGTCGCGGCGATGACGCCCGGGTAGGCGGCCGGGTAGGAGACGTGGTCGCCCTTGTCGCCGCCGTTGCCGGCCGAGGCGACGACGGTCACGTTCTTCTTCAGGGCGTACTGGACGGCCTCGTCCTCGGCGGGTTCGGGGTGGGCGGAGGCGGAGTCGTCGCCGAGGGAGAGGTTGATGACGTCGGCGCCGTGGTCGGTGGCCCAGCGGATGCCTTCCGCGAGGGCGTTGCCGCGGGTGGAGCGGGCCTTGCCGCGGGCGGTGTCGCCGTCCTCGAGGATCACCCGCACCGGCAGGATCTTCGCCTCGGGGGCGATGCCCATGACGCCGTCGGCGTCGCCGGGGCCGTGTCCGTGCCCGGCGATGATGCCGGCCATGGCGGTGCCGTGCCGGGCCCATGCCCGGTCGCCCTGCCTGGCCCCGAAGCCGATCATGTCCTGGGCGGGCAGGACGTTGCCGACGAGGTCGGGGTGGTCGGCCTCGACGCCGGTGTCGAGGACGGCGACGGTGATGCCCCTGCCCTTGGTGATCTGCCAGGCCTGCTGGGTGTGCAGGGCGTCGAGGGCCCATTGCTGGGCGCGTATGCCGTCGGCGTGCGCGACGGTGGACGGCACCAGGGCGAGGGAGGCGGCGAGCAGGACGCTCAGCGCTGCGGTGCGGCGCGTCACGAGGGGTTCTCCGTGGGCGAGGTGACGTCTTTGCGCAGGGCCCGTTCGATGCGGTCGGCGAGGCCCTGGGCCTCGTTGCCGAGGCCTGCCTGGGCGGGGGCCGCGGTGGCGCCGGCCTGGGTGGCCTGCTCGGCGGGGACCGGGGTGTCGACGCTGCGGCCGTCGGCCCAGCCGGAGACCGCGTAGACGACGACGGGGGCGTCGGTGAGGACGGAAACCGTCCAGGAGGCGCGCTGCTTGCTGCCGAAGCGGGCGGCGGCGGTGTTCTTCGCGGCGTAGGGGCGGGGCATGAGGTCGGTGCGGGTGCCGAGGCCCTGGCTCTGGAAGCGTTTGGCGAGGGAGTTCATGGATGCGGTGTCGGCCTCGGTGAACAGGAGGCCGACGGTCGTGACGAAGCTCTGGGTGGCGTCGGTGTAGGTGGCGCGGAGCAGCCGCCGGCAGCCGACCGGTGCGAGGGCCTTCTTCAGCAGGGGGTCGAAGGCGTCCTTGCATCCGCTGTCCGGTGCGACGGCGATGCGGGTCCAGGTCCGGTCGGCGCCGCCGGGTCCGGCACCCGTGCCCTGCACGGTGCGCGGGAACAGCCGGTCCACGGGCACGCTGTGCCACAGGCTCCCGGCCGCGGCGAAGGTGTCCTGTCCTCCGTCGTCCCCGGAACCGCCGACCAGCCAACTCCCGGTCACGGCCCCGCCGATGAGACCGAGTCCGAGCACGACACACGCGGCGACGGCGACAGTGCGCGAACGCACCCGCCCGCTCAGCGGCCGTGGCCGGACCCGCTCGTCGTACCCCTCGGGCTCCCCGAAGGACACCAGGGGCCGCCCGCCCGCGAGTCCCCCGCCGGGCGCCCCCGGAGCACTCCAGGAAAGCGCCGGGTCGGGCCCCACGCCTTCCACCCGGGTGTCCGGCAGAGGCGGCATGGGCGGCGACTGCGACGCGGGGCCGGCGATCGGGCGCGTGGACGGCATGGGAGGTGCGGCCGCGCCGGGGGGTGCACTCGGGCGCGCAGACGGCACCGGAGGGACGGCCGTGCCGGGGGTTGAGCCGGGCCGGTGGGTCGGTTCGGCGGGGGCAGCGGCCGGGCGGGGTGGCGGCGTGGCCGTGGCCGGGCGGGAAGGAGGCATGGGCCCGGCAGCCGAGCCGGGGCGCCGCGGCGGATCGACGGGAGGCGGGCCGGTCGTCACCGGAGGCGTGGTCGAACCGGCAGGAGGCGCGGACGCGGCGGCCGGCTCAGGCCGGTGCGACGGGTCAGCAGACGGCGACGGGGTCCCCGACGGCTTGCTCGAACCGGCCGAGGCACGCGAACTCGGCGGCACGGCCGAGCCAGACCCCGAAACCGCACCCGCAGAAGGCGATCGCGTGCCCGGAGCAGCGGGGGCGTTCGTGGCGCCGGGCGGGGGTGTGGGGCGGTGGCTCCGGCGTGGGGGTACGGCGGTGCTCGGTGCGGGTGTGCGGGCTTCCTCGCGGTCGGCCACCGGAGGGGCGTCCGGGAAGCGGGCCGAGGTCTGCGGCGGGGGTGGAGTCTGCGGACTCGACCAGGCCTCGCCCCCTGCAACACCGTCCCGGGTCGGTTCCGGCTCGGCGTTCGAACCCGTGGAGGGGGTGCGGTGGCCGAAGGCCTCGAAGCGTTCGGAGCCTCGCCACGGGGACCAGGCAGCGCCGGAGGCCGTCTCGGCGTCCTGCGGACGGCTTTCCGACGGCGACGATCCGACCGTCGGCGGCTGGGCAGGGCGCGGCGGAATGGAGGCGTGCTGCGCTTCCGTGCTCATGCGCCCCCCGTTTCCTCGCGCCCGGGCCGTCTACCTGTACGCGGGCCGTCGTCCTTGCGCTCAACCGGTCGACGCCGGGCCAGTCCGTCCCGGGCACGCATACCCGCACGAACGGACCGGCATCCGGATGCATGTGCAACCGTCGCCGTTCCGCCGTACGTGCGCGTCACTCTACGGGCTGCCCCTGTCAGAACGGGAACCAGTCCACGAGCACGAGGCATCTGCCCGGAACGTCCCCCTACCCTGCGGTAATCCTGTCTGGCAGGCTTCGTTCATGACTGCGCGCGCCGCCGACCGGGTCCGCTACGACCGGGCCACCGCCCATCTCGACGCCCCTCTCGCCATCGTGGACCTGGATGCCTTCGACGCCAACGCGGACGATCTCGTGCGCCGCGCGGGCGGCAAGCCGATCCGGGTCGCCAGCAAGTCCGTCCGCTGCCGGGCCCTGCTGGAGCGGGTCCTCGCACGGGACGGGTTCGCGGGCATCATGTCCTTCACCCTCGCCGAGTCCCTCTGGCTGGCACGCGGCGGCTTCGACGACATCCTGCTCGCCTATCCGTCCGCGGACCGCGCCCGCTTCGCGGAGCTGGCCTCCGACCCCAAGCTGGCCGCCGCGGTGACCGTCATGATCGACGATCCCGCACAGCTGAGGCTCATCGACGAGGCCCGCGACGGCGGGCGTGAAGTCATCCGGGTCTGCCTGGAGTTGGACACCGCTTTGAAGCTGTTCGGGGGGCGCGTGCGCGTCGGGGCGCGCCGCTCGCCGCTGCACTCGCCCGCCCAGGTCGCCGACATGGCCCGGCTGGTGGCCCGGCGCCCGGGGTTCAAGGTCGTGGGGATCATGGCGTACGAGGGCCACATCGCGGGCGTCGGTGACTCCGTCGCCGGGCAGCCGCTGCGGTCGCGTGCCGTACGGCTCATGCAGGCGACGGCCCGCCGGGAGCTGGCCGAGCGGCGCGGCGAGGTGGTGCGGGCGGTGCGGGCGGTCGTACCGGACCTGGAGTTCGTCAACGGCGGCGGCACCGGCAGTGTGCAGCACACCGCCGCCGAGGACGCCGTCACCGAGATCGGCGCCGGCTCGGGGCTGTACGTGCCCCGGCTGTTCGACAACTACACCTCGTTCAGCGGGCGTCCGGCGGCCCTGTTCGCCCAGCCCGTCGTACGCCGGCCAGGGGTCGGGGTCGTGACGGTCCTCGGCGGCGGATATCCCGCCTCCGGTGCGCCCGGGAGCGACCGGCTGCCCGTCCCGCACCTGCCTGAGGGGCTGCGCTACGACCCCCAGGAGGGACCCGGCGAGGTGCAGACCCCGCTGCTCGGCTCCCCTGCCGACGACCTGCTGATCGGCGACAAGGTGTGGTTCCGCCACGCCAAGGCCGGTGAGCTGTGCGAGCGCTTCGACGTGCTGCATCTGATCGAGGGGGACGCGGTGACGGCGACCGTCCCGACGTACCGCGGGGAAGGCCACACCTTCCTCTAGCCGGTTGACTGCCCGTCAGTACACGGTGTCCGCCTGGTCCGGGACTGCGAAGCCGTCGTCCCGCAGGAGGGGGTCCTTGGCGCCGTCGGACGCGTTGTGGGCCCTGGTCGAGCAGGGGTACGGGTCCGGCCTGCGCGGCAGGGGGTCGATGAACATGGGGTTGATCAGCCAGCGGCCGTCGGCGTTGTCGTAGGCCCGGCACATCAGTTCCGGCTTGTTGCGGTTGAGGACGAGGTGCGCGCCGGTCGCGTCGCCGACGAAGGTGACGTCGGTGTCGGCGTCCCCGGCCGCGAGGGCCGGGCGCCGCGGCCACGGCTGCCGCTGCCAGGCCGCGGCGCCGTGGACGCCGTAGATCTCCTGGTTGATCCAGCAGCGTTTGCCGTCGATGTACGGGATCACCGTGCCGCGGGTCGCGGGTACGTTGCCGCAGCCCTGGTTGCTGGGCGTGATGCGGCCGCGGCGGTCGAGGAGCGAGCGGATGGCGATGGTGTGGGCCGGGTCGATGCCGATGGCCCGGGACCAGACCTCGGTGATCGGTCCGGAGCCCGCGGAGACGATGTAGACGTCGAATCCGGCCCGCTGGAGGGTGCGGATGAGGTCGCGCTGCTGGTCGTAGTAGCGGACGTAGGCGGGCACGGTGTGGGTGCCGAGGGTGCGGGTGGCGCCGATGGGGGCCGCCAGGGCCTCGGTGCGGGCCTGGCGGGCGTAGGAGGCGAGTTCGGCGGGAGTGCGGCCGGCGAAGAGCTGGGGCACCCAGGCGTACTGCGGGACGGTGCGGCGGTGGTTCCAGGTGCCGGCGAAGGCGGGGGCGCCGCTCGCGGTGGTGGCGTTCTCCCGGATGTCGAGGATCTCGTCCGTGCAGCGGGCGTTGGTCGAGGTGCGCAGGGGTTCGGGGGTGCCGGTCCCGCAGGCCTCGGTCAGGGCGTGGTCGGCGGCGTCCGTGAGCCAGGGGCTGGTGTGCTTCCAGCTCGCGGGGCGCAGGAGCCGGTCGTGTCTGAGGGACCAGGAGAGGGTGGCGTCGGTGACGTCGTTCTTGGTGACGGTGTTGTCCCAGTCGAAGACGGCGACCGGGTGGCCGCCGGCTCCCGAGCAGGTGCCGCGCTCGTCGATCACCTGCTGGAGGCGGGCGCGGTTGTCGCCGTACCAGATGCCGGTCAGGCGGGGGCAGTCCGAGTGCGGGGAGACGGGGGGTGCGGTGGGCGCGGCCGCCAGGGCGGCGGCCGCGGCCAGGGTCCACGCGAGAAGCTGTCGCATACGCGTGGACCGTACCGTTTTGTCCCCGTGGACCTACAGAGGCGTGACGTACGCGCCCGCGATTCCGCCGTCCACCAGGAAGTCGGTGGCGTTGACGAAGGAGGAGTCGTCGCTGGCCAGGAAGGCGACGGCGGCGGCGATCTCCTCGGCCTCGGCGAACCGGCCGACCGGGATGTGCACCAGGCGGCGGGCGGCCCGCTCGGGGTCCTTCGCGAACAGTTCCTGGAGGAGCGGGGTGTTGACCGGGCCCGGGCACAGGGCGTTCACGCGGATGCCCTCGCGGGCGAACTGCACGCCCAGCTCGCGGGACATGGCGAGCACACCGCCCTTGGACGCCGTGTACGAGATCTGGGAGGTGGCGGCACCCATCCGGGCCACGAAGGACGCCGTGTTGATGATGGAGCCCTTGCCCTGCTGCCGCATGTAGGGGATGGCGGCCTTGCAGCACAGGTAGACGGAGGTGAGGTTGACCTCCTGGACGCGCTTCCAGGCCTCCAGACCGGTCTCCAGGATGGAGTCGTCGTCGGGCGGCGAGATGCCCGCGTTGTTGAAGGCGATGTCGACGCTGCCGTAGGTGTCGAAGGCCGTCTTGAAGAGGGCCTCGACCTGCTCGGCGTCGGTGACGTCGACCTTCACGAAGGTCCCGCCGACCTCGTCGGCGGCCGCCTTGCCGCGGACCTCGTCGACGTCGCCGCAGACGACGTGCGCGCCCTCGGAGGCGAGCCGGCGCGCGGTGGCGAGGCCGATGCCGCTGCCGGCTCCGGTGATGACGGCGGTACGCCCGACCAGGCGTCGGCAAACAGGGGTGTCGGTCACTGTGCGGGGCCTTCCGTGCTGATGAAGACGTTCTTGGTTTCGGTGAAGGCGGTCAGGGCGTCCGGACCGAGCTCGCGGCCCAGGCCGGACTGCTTGTAGCCGCCGAAGGGGGTCCAGTAGCGGACGCTGGAGTGGGAGTTGACGGAGAGGTTGCCAGCGCGGACGGCCCGCGAGACGCGCAGGGCGCGGCCCAGGTCACGCGTCCACAGGGAGCCGGCCAGTCCGTACGGGGTGTCGTTGGCGAGGCGGATCGCGTCGGCCTCGTCGGTGAAGGGCAGCAGGACGGCGACGGGGCCGAAGATCTCCTCGCGGGCCGCCTCCGCGTCGTGCCGCTCGCCGGTGAGGACGGTCGGCGGGAACCAGAAGCCGGGCCCGTCCGGAGCGTTCCCGCGCAGGGCCGGAGCGTCGTCGGACACGAACGACCGCACCCGGTCCAGCTGTTGACGGCTGATCAGCGGGCCCATCTGGGTCTTCTCGTCGGCCGGGTCGCCCACCACGACCGTGGAGAGCGCGTCCGCGAGCACTTCGCGGACCTCGTCGTAGACGGACTCCTGGACCAGGATCCGGGTGCGGGCGCAGCAGTCCTGGCCGGAGTTGTCCAGGAAGGAGAAGGGGTCGACGGCGGTCCTGAGGTCGGCGTCGGCGAAGACGATGTTGGGGCTCTTGCCGCCGAGTTCGAGGGTGACCGGCTTGACCAGCCGGGCGCAGCGCTCCATGACCTCGCGGCCGGTGCGGGTGGAGCCGGTGAACACGATCTTCGCCACGTCGGGGTGGTCGACGAGGGCACGGCCGGCGGTGTGGCCGTGGCCCGGGACGACCTGGAAGAGGTGCTCCGGCAGGCCCGCCTCCAGGGCGAGTTCGGCCAGGCGCAGGGCCGTCAGCGGGGTGGTCTCGGCGGGCTTGAGGACGACCGCGTTGCCCGCGGCGAGGGCCGGGAAGGACCCCCAGGCGGCGATGGGCATCGGGAAGTTCCAGGGGGCGATGACGCCGACCACGCCGAGCGGTTCCTGGAAGGTGACGTCCCAGCCGCCGGTCACGGGGATCTGCTTGCCGAGGAGGCGTTCGGCGCCGCCCGCGGAGTACAGCAGGAGGTCGCGGGCGTTGCCGGCCTCCCAGCGGGCGTTGCCGAGGACGTGGCCCGCCTCGCGGACCTCCAGCTGGGCCAGCTCCTCGAGATGCGTGTCGACGACGTCGGCGAAGCGGCGCAGCAGCCGGGCCCGGTCGGCGGGTGCGGCGGCCGACCAGGTGCGCTGGGCGGCCACCGCGCGGGCGACGGCGCGGTCCACCTCGGCCGCGTCGGCGGCGGGGACGGTGGCGACGACCTCCTCGGTGGCGGGGTTCAGGACGACGAGTTCGTGCTCGGCAGACAACAGGGGCCTCACATGCGTTCGAAGGAGCGGCGCAGCTCCCAGTCGGTCACCGCGGCGTCGAAGGCCTCGAGCTCGACGCGCGCCATGTTGCGGTAGTGCGCGACGACCTCGTCGCCGAAGGCGGCCTTGGCGATGGGGCTGTTCTCCCAGAGCTCGGCGGCCTCGCGCAGGGTGGTCGGGACGTGTTCGTACTCGGCGGTGTACGCGTTCCCCGGACAGGGCTCCGGCAACTCCAGCTTCTGCTCGATGCCGTACAGCCCGGCCGCCACCAGCCCGGCGACGGCGAGGTGCGGGTTGACGTCACCGCCCGGCAGCCGGTTCTCGAAGCGCATCGAGCGGCCGTGGCCGACGACCCGCAGCGCACAGGTGCGGTTGTCGTGGCCCCAGGCCACGGCGGTCGGGGCGAAGGAGCCCGGCTGGAACCGCTTGTAGGAGTTGATGTTGGGGGCGTACAGGAGCGAGAAGTCGCGCAGGGCGGCGAGCTGGCCGGCGAGGAAGTACCGCATGACGTCCGACATGCCGCCGGGGTCGTCGGAGGTGCCCGCCATGGCGTTGTTGCCGGCCGTGTCCGCGAGGGAGAGGTGGATGTGGCAGGAGTTGCCCTCCCGCTCGTTGTACTTGGCCATGAAGGTGATCGACACGCCCTCCTGGGCGGCGATCTCCTTGGTGCCGGTCTTGTAGATCGCGTGCTGGTCACAGGTGACGAGGGCGTCGTCGTAGCGGAAGGCGATCTCGTGCTGGCCGGGGTTGCACTCGCCCTTGGCCGACTCGACGGTGAGCCCCGCGCCCGCCATTTCATTCCTGATCCGGCGGAGCAGGGGCTCGATGCGTCCGGTGCCCAGCACCGAGTAGTCGATGTTGTACTGGTTCGCCGGCGTCAGCCCTCTGTAGTTGGCATCCCAGGCCTGCTCGTAGGTGTCCTTGAAGACGATGAACTCCAGCTCGGTGCCCACCTGGGCGGTGAAGCCGTGCTCGGCGAGGCGCTCCAGCTGGCGGCGCAGGATCTGGCGCGGGGCGGCGACCACGGGCGAGCCGTCGTTCCAGGCGAGGTCGGCGATCAGCATGGCCGTACCGGCGTTCCACGGCACCCGGCGCAGGGTGCGCAGGTCCGGGTGCATGGCGAAGTCGCCGTAGCCCCGCTCCCAGGAGGACATCGCGTAGCCGTCGACCGTGTTCATCTCGGTGTCGACGGCGAGGAGGTAGTTGCAGCCCTCGGTGCCGTGGTGGAGGACCTCGTCGAGGAAGAAACGTGCGGCGAACCGCTTGCCCTGGAGCCGCCCTTGCATGTCGGGGAAGGCCAGGACGACAGTGTCGATCTCACCGCTGGCGACGAGGGCATGCAGCTCCTCGACGCCGAGCGGGGGTGTGCGGTCTGCCACGGGAGAGCTCCTTCGGCTGCTGCTCGCTTTTTCGACCGGGCCGGAAGCCATAAGGTATTGCGGAGAACCATTGCTTGGGAAGGGGGTGCGGCGGGATGTCGCTGGATCCGGACGGCAGCCTGGAGGACCGGCTCACACCGGTACTGCGGCCGGTACGCGCGGGCAACGGCTTCGAGGAGGCTCTGGAGCAGATCCTGCAGGTCGTTCGGCTGGGCCTGGTGCCGGGGGGCGAGCGGCTGCCGGCCGAGCGGGAGTTGGCGGAGCGGCTCGGTATCAGCCGGGTGACGCTGCGCGAGGTGCTGAAGGTGCTGCAGGACCAGGGTCTGGTGGAGTCCCGGCGCGGGCGCTACGGCGGCACGTTCGTCCTGCCCCGCGCGGACGCGGGCGGCGAGGACGAGCTGCGGCGCCGGGTCGCCGAGGTCGACATCGAGGACGTCCTGCGCTTCCGGGAGGTCCTGGAGGTCGGGGCGGCGGGGCTGTGCGCGACGCACGGTCTGGGCAAGGAGCAGGCGGACCGGCTGCGTGAGGCGCTGGCCCGCACGGGCGACGCACCGCTCGCCGACTACCGGCGGCTGGACACGATGCTGCATCTGACGCTGGCCGAGCTGTGCGGGTCGCCGACGCTGACCGCGCAGTACGCGGCGGTCCGGGCGACGGTGAACGATCTGCTCGACTGCATCCCACTCCTCGTCCGCAACCTGGAGCACTCACAGCGGCAGCACGTCGCGCTGGTGGAGGCGGTCCTGGACGGGGACGCGGACGGGGCGCGGGAGATGATGCGGGAGCACTGCGCGGGGACGGCGGCGCTGCTCAGAGGGTTCCTGGCGTGAGGTGCCGGGGCCTTGGAGGCCTTGCCTTGGAGGGCACCTCTCGACAAAGGTACGAATACAATCCTTTGCAGGAGCGGGAGGACGCATGGCGGACGGGCCACTGATCGGCATCAGTACGTATCTGGAGGCCGGCGCGCGCTGGGGCGTGTGGGAGCTGGAGGCCGCGCTGCTGCCGGCCGGCTACCCACGGCTGGTGCAGCGGGCGGGCGGGCTGGCCGCGATGCTGCCGCCGGACGCGCCGGAGCACGCCTCCGCGGCCGTCGCGCGTCTCGACGGTCTGGTGATCGCGGGCGGCCCGGACGTCGAGCCGGTCCAATACGGCGCGGAGCCCCATCCCCGGACCGGCCCGCCGGCCCGTGCCCGGGACGCCTGGGAACTGGCGCTGATCGACGCGGCCCTGGCCGCCCGGGTCCCCCTGCTGGGCATCTGCCGGGGCATGCAGCTCCTGAACGTCGCCCTGGGCGGCACGCTCGTCCAGCACATCGACGGCCACGCCGAGGTCGTCGGCGTCTTCGGCCACCACCCGGTCAAGCCGGTGCCCGGCACGCGGTACGCCGCCGCCGTCCCCGAGGAGGCGTCCGTACCGACCTATCACCACCAGGCCGTCGACCGGCTCGGCACCGGCCTGATCCCCTCGGCGCACGCGACGGACGGGACAGTGGAGGCGCTGGAACTGCCGTCCGCCGACGGCTGGGTGCTGGGCGTGCAGTGGCATCCGGAGATGGGGGACGACCTGCGGGTGATGCGGGCGCTGGTGGAAGCGGCTTCTTCGGCTACGAGGCCGTCAGCCGTCTCCTGAGCCGGGCGAGGGCGGTGTCGCCCTGGGCGCGCTGGAAGGCGCGCAGAGTGCCTCCCAGGGCGTGCGGACGCCTGCGGCGGGCGGGGCGGGGGTGGTCATGCGCCTCATGCTGCATCCCGACGGCCCTCAGGGTTTTCGCCCCCGCCGCCCCTACCCGTCCCGACCCGGGGGCCAGCCCCCGGCCCCCCGCTCCTCAAACGCCGGAGGGGCTGAATTTTTGCCGGCCGGGGTTTGATCTTTCAGCCCGTCCGGCGTTTGAGGACGAGGCCGTTGAGGCCGAAAGCGGGGGTCTGGGGGCGGCAGCCCCCAGGTCGTCAGCCGCGGGTCAGTGACAGGAGATCGCGTGCCGGCCCCACCGGCCGATGCCCCGTCGGCCACACCGCCCGCAGATCCCTGGCCAGCGCGACGCCGTCGACCGGCACCGGCACCAGCCGCCGCATCGCAAGCTCCTCCCCCACCGCCAGCTCACTCAACACCGCCGGCCCGGCCCCACTGACCGCCGCAGCCTTCACCGCGGTCGTCGAGGACAGCTCGATCAGCGGCCGCGCCAGCCCGCCCAGCGCCGCATCCAGGACCTGCCGGGTCCCCGACCCCTTTTCGCGGAGGATCAGCGGCGTCGCCGCCAGCTCCGAGGCCTCCAGCGGACGCCGGCGCCGGGCCCACGCATGCCCCGGTGCCGTCACCACGATCAGACGGTCGTGGGCGATCACCGTCGAGTCCAGACCCGGCGGCACACTCACCCCCTCCACAAAACCCAGGTCCGCCTCGCCCGACAGCAACCGCTCCCCCACCGCCGCCGAGTTGCCCGCAAGCAGGGACACCGCCGTGTCTGGCCGCTGGGCGCGCAGCGCCAACAGCCAGCCGGGCAGCAGGTACTCGGCGATGGTCATGCTCGCCGCCACGCGCAGCCGGGAGTCCCGCCGGTCCCGCAGTGCCTGCGCCCCCACGTCGAAGGCCTCCGCCGCCTCGACGATCCGCCGCGCCCAGTCCGTGACCAGCGCACCGGCGTCCGTGAGCCGCGAGCCGCGCGGCGACCGGTCGACGAGGGCCACCCCCAACTGCCGTTCCATGGACCGGATCCGGCTGCTCGCCGCCGGCTGCGTGATCCCCACCTCGCGCGCGGCCCCGCCCAGACTGCCGAGCCGCGCCACCGCCAGCAACAGCTCCAGCGCCCCGAGATCGGGCACCCGATGCGCCAGCGAGACGACGACGGCCGACGGCCCCTCCCTGTTACTCATAACTCCAGCTTATGTCCTCATAGAGACATACTCCCTGGTCGCGGGGAAGCGGCAGCGAGACCGTGAGGCATGGTCACCGCAGCCCAGCCCCTTCCGCGTGCCACCGCACGCCCTCCGCGCGCCACGGCCGTCCGCCACCTCGGGCCCAACTGGTACGCCACCGTCATGGGCACCGCCATCGTCGCCACCGCAGGGTCGGCGCTCCCCTTCCACTTTCCCGGCCTGCGCACCGCCTGCGCGGCCGTGTGGGCCCTCTCCCTCGGCCTCCTGCTCGCTCTGCTCGCCGCCCGCGCCCTGCACTGGAGGCACCACCGCGACCAGGCCCGCGCGCATCTCCTCGACCCGGCGACGGCACCGTTCCACGGGTGTCTCGCGATGGCCCTGCTGGCCGTCGGCGGCGCCGCCGTCACCGTCGGCCGGGACTGGATCGGACCGGACGGCGCGCTCGTTCTCGACGCCGTGCTGTTCACCGCCGGGACGGCGGTGGGGCTCGCGGCGGCCGTCACCGTCCCGTACCTCATGGCCGTACGACACGAGGTCGAGCCGGACCAGGCCACGCCGGTGTGGCTGCTGCCCGTCGTCGCGCCCATGGTGTCCGCGGCGCTCGGTCCGCTCCTCGTGCCGCACCTGCCGGCCGGGCAGGCCCGGGAGACGCTCCTGTTCGCCTGCTTCGCGATGTTCGGGCTCAGTCTCCTCGCGACCCTGTTGATGCTGCCGGTGATCTTCGGTCGGCTGATCACCGGCGGCCCGCTGCCCCTCGCTCTGACCCCGACGCTGTTCCTGGTGCTCGGGCCGCTCGGGCAGTCCACCACGGCCGTCGGCAAGTTCGCGGATGCGGCACCGGGGGTCGCACCGGCGCCGTACAGCGAGGGATTCGGCATCCTCGCCGTCCTGTACGGCGTGCCGGTCATGGGTTTCGCGCTGCTCTGGCTGGTGTTCGCCACCGCGCATGTGGTGCGGGCACGGCGGCAGGGCATGGGCTTCGCGATGACGTGGTGGGCGTTCACCTTCCCGGTGGGGACCTGCGTCACGGGCTCCGAGGCTCTCGCCCGGCACACCGGGCTCGTCGCATACGACTGGCTCGCGGTCGGGCTGTACGTTCTGCTCGTCGCCGCCTGGTCCACCGCCGCCCTGCACACGGCCCGCGGGCTGATCAGTGGAGCGCTGCTCGCAGGGCCTCGCCCAGCACCCGCGGCGCTTCGGCCAACGACGGTCCGTACCAGGTCAGATGGCGTCCGCTGACCAACGCGCACGTCAGGCCCCGGAACGCCTCCGGGCCGTCGTCGGCCGTGAAGCGGTACGGCTCGTCCGGCAGTACGACGACGTCCGGGGCGGCCGCCCGCAGGTCGTCGAGCGGGATGCGGGGGTAGCGGTCGGGGTGGGTGGCGTGGAGGTGGTCGACGCCGAGGCGGGACAGGACGTCCCCGGCGAAGGTGTCCCGGCCCAGGACCATCCAGGGCCGCCGCCAGATCGGGACCACGGCCGTCGTACGGTGCTCGGGGCGCGGCAGGTGGGACCAGGTCGTCTCGGCCTCGTCGAGCCAGCGGGGGCGGGCGGTCGCCCCGCAGGCCTCCAGCACCCGGGCGAGCTCCGCGAACGCCTGCGGTACGTCACACACCACCGTCACCAGGACCTCGACGCCCGCCGCGCGCAGCGCCGCCAGGTCGGGTTCGCGGTTCTCCTCCGCGTTGGCCACCACCAGGTCGGGGCCGAGCGCGAGGACGCGGTCGAGCTTCGGGTTCTTGGTGCCGCCGATGCGGGGGACGTCCAGGTCGGCGGGGTGCGTGCACCAGTCGGTCGCGCCGACGAGGGCGCCCGGTACCGAGACCGCGACCGCCTCCGTCAGCGACGGGACGAGGGAGACGACGCGCACCGGCACTACCGTGACCGGTTCTGGACCGCCTCGACGTGCTCGGCGACCGCGACGACGACCACGCGCGTGTCCGACACGGTCGCCCGCCACCGGTGGCGTACGCCGCCCGTCAGATACAGCGTGTCGCCGCGGCCGAGCCGGTAGGCCCGCCCCTCGGCCTCGATCTCCACCGCGCCGTCGGCGACATACATCAACTGGTCGTTGCGGTACTGGAATTCGCGGCCCGCGTCATGGTCCCCGGTGAACTCCGAGGCGTGCATCTGGTGGTGCCCCCGCACCAGGGAGCGCATCCGCGGCTCGGCCACCGGCTCGGGCTCGGCGCGCACGACGTCGACGCTGCACGCCGGGTCGGCGGCGGCGAGGAGTTCCACGGCGGTGGTGCGCAGGGCGTCGGCGACCTTCTCCAGGGACGTTCTGCTGGGCCGCGCCCGGTCGTTCTCGATCTGGCTCAGGAAGGGCACCGACAGGCCGCTGCGCCCGGCCACCACGGCGAGGGTGAGCTGCAGCGCCCGACGGCGTCGCCGCACGGCCGCGCCCACTCGCAGGGGCTGATCCTTGTGGTCGTCTTTGTGGTCGCCCATCGCTCCGGCTCCCTCCTTCGCTCGTGTGTCCGTGTGGCGCGGTTCCGTGTGCCGTGCACCGGTGTCCGGGTGCGGCTCTTTGATGAGTTCTCTGCACCTTACGCAGGTTCGGCAAACCGTTTCACGCGCCCGTCACATCCCCGTAAACCCTGCGTGCGGTCAATTCGCCAACTCTGCCCCGTGGATGGGCTCTGCGGGCCGGCCGGACGCGGATTCCTCCTTCGGGACGAAGCCGCTGACCAGCGGGGCCGAAGGGCGGTCCGGGCCGGTGGCGGGGGCCGTCGGCGGTCGGTGCGGGATCGGCCGTCTGCGGGCGGGCGGACGAGGCTCCGGTCGGCCCGTCCGGTGCCGGGATCGCGGGTGTACGTCCGCCGGTTCCCCACGTCGGCGGGGCCGCCCCCCGTTGGCGCACCGTGTCGCGGTCCGGCCGGTCATGGCTGGTCAGTTCGATGGCGCCGCCATGCATCGAGGTGACGCGGGGGCGGCTTCGACCCGGCCGGCCAGGGTGCGCGGCGCTGTGCATGTGCACTCGGCACTTCCGGCCCGTGGAGCGATGAGGCTCGGGCGATGACATGGCGCTCCGTGGTTGGCCGGATCCTTTTCGTACGCCCTTCACGCGCGCGTGGGGGGGGCGGGGCGGAACCGTCCGCCCCCGGGGGCGTGGTAACCCACGCAAGGGGGCACAGGCCGCGGTCCCCCGCCGCCTCGTCCTCGGCCACTCCCCTCCGGGTGCCACCGACAACACTCCCCCTCCCCCCCACGCGCGCGTGCTTCCCTACGGAAGCGTCATCCGGCCGACTGGGGTGTCATCCGGCCGACCGTGTCCGGGTGCTCCTTGAGCCAGGCGGCGACGGCCTCCTCCTCGTGGCCCTGGCCGCGCTTGTTGATCTCGGCCTCCAGGCTGCCGAGCTCGGCCTCGCTCATCCTGAAGTTCTTGATCCACTTGGTGAGCTGCGGGTACTGCTCGGGGAACTTCTCGTTGGCGATGGTCCGGATCGTGTTGCCCTCGCCGAAGAGCTTCCTGTCGTCCTTCAGCTTGGTCAGGTCGTACCGGCTGTACGCCCAGTGCGGCGACCACAGCACCACGGCGACGGGCTTCTTCCGGGCGTAGGCGCGCTTGAGCTCGGCCAGCATCGCCGGGGTGGAGCCGTCGACGACCTTGTACTCCTTGTCCAGGCCGTAACCGGGCAGCACCTTCGTCTTGAGCAGGTTCATCTCGCCGGTGCCCGGCTCGATCCCGATGATCTTCCCGCCGAAGAGGCCCGCCTTGCCCTTGAGGTCCTCGTAGGACTTCACGCCCTTGACGTACGAGGGCACGGCGACCTCCAGCGAGGTCGGCTGGTACCAGGTGCCGAGGTCCTTGAGTCTGTCCTTGGACTTGTCCCAGTAGTTCTTCTGCGCGTACGGCAGCCAGGCGTCGAAGTTGACGTCGAGGTCGCCGGAGGCGAGTCCGGTGTAGACCGGGCCGACGTCCATCTGCTTGAGGTTGAGCCTGTAGCCGCGCCGCTCCAGGACGCTCTTCCAGAGGTAGGTGACGGCGATGTCCTCGTCCCAGGGGAACCAGGCGACGTTCACGGGCCGCTTGGCCTCGGCGGAGGTCGAGTTGTGCGGGACGGGAGCCGCCTTGTCCACGAACCCCGGATTGTCCTTCAGCCAGGCGCGCACGGCGTCCTGCTGCTTGCCCTTGCCCGCCTTGTTGATCTCGGCTTCGAGGCTGGTGAGCTGCTTCTCGTTCATCCTGAAGTTCTTCAGCCACTTGCCGACGACGGGGTTGTCGCCCGCGAAGCCCTTGCGGGCGAGCGTGTGCACGCCGTCGCCCGCACCCCAGGCGCCCCTGGGGTCCTTCAGCTTCTTCAGCTTGTAGTCGTTGTACGCCCAGTGCGGCGACCAGAGCGTGACGACGACGGGCTGCTTCTGGCTGTACGCCCGCTTGAGCTCGGCCAGCATCGCCGGGGTGGAGCTGTCGACGACCTGGTACTCCTTGTCGAGGCCGTAGTCCTTCAGGACCTTGCTCTTGAGCAGGGCCATCTCGCCGGCGCTGGACTCGATGCCGGTGATCTTCCCGCCGAAGGTGCCCGCCTTGCCCTTGAGGTCGTCCAGGGAGTCGATGCCCTTCATGTACGAGGGGACGCTCAGCTCCAGGGAGGTCTTGCCGTACCAGGCGCCGAGGTCGTCGAGCTTGCTGCCGTACTTCTTCCAGTACTGGGCGTGCGTGGTCGGCAGCCAGGAGTCGGTCTCGAAGTCGACGGTGCCCTGGGCGAGGGCGGTGTAGAGCGGGCCGGCCTCGAACTGCTTGGCGTCCACCTGGTAGCCGCGCTCTTCGAGGACCTCCTTCCAGAGGTAGGTGGAGGCGACGCCCTCGTCCCAGGGGATGTAGCCGATGCTGATCTTCTTGCCCTGGCCGACGTCCTTGCCGTCGGCCACCGGGGTGGAGCCGCTGCTGCCGCCGAAGATGCCCATGCCGCCCGCGACGAGCGCGAGGACCACGACACCGATGACCGCGATCTGCGGACTGGGCCGGTAGGACCAGATCTTCGGGCCCTGGGCGGCGCGGGCCTTGGCAGCGGCGCGGCGGCCCAGCGGGGAGACATGGGTGCCCAGGGCACTGGTCATCCGGTCGAGGTAGATCGCGAGGATCACGATCGCGACACCGGCCTCGGAGCCGAGGCCCACGTCGAGCTGGCCGATGGCCTCGTTGACGTCGCCGCCGAGGCCGCCGGTGCCGACCATGCCGGCGATCGCGGCCATGGACAGGCCGAGCATGATGACCTGGTTCACACCGGCCATGACGGTCGGCAGTGCAAGGGGCAGCTGGACGCGCAGAAGGGTGTCGCGGGGCGAGGTTCCGAAGGCCTCGGCGGCCTCGACCAGTTCCTTGTCGACCTGGCGGATGCCCAGTTCCGTCATGCGCACGCCGGGGGCGAGCGCGAAGATCAGGGTGGCGACGATGCCCGCGGAGGCGCCGGTGCCGAAGAACAGGATCGCCGGGATGAGGTAGATCATCGCGGGCAGCGTCTGCATGAAGTCCAGGACGGGCCGGACGAGCCCGCTGACCCTGTTCGAACGCGCGGCCCAGATGCCGACGGGCACCGAGACCACCAGCGCGATGATGGTGGCGACGAGGACGAGCGACAGGGTGACCATCGCGTCGTCCCACAGTTCGAGGGAGTCGATGAAGGCGAACCCCACGAAGGTCAGGACACCTGCGAGGCTGCCGCGCAGCCAGAACGCGAGCACGGCGAAGATGCCCGCGAGCAGCAGGGGTTCGGGGGCCTGCAGAACGGCGTTGATGCCGTCGTAGGCGCCCGAGAAGACGGCCTTGAAGAAGTCGAAGAGCCAGGACACATGGGCCAGCAGCCAGTCGACGGTGCTGTTGACCCAGTCACCGAGCGGGATCCTAGGCATGGACGGCCTCCTCGTTACCGAGGAAGGCGACCAGGCGCCGGGTCGGGACCACTCCGACGAGTTTGCGCCGGGAGTCGAGGACGGCCACGGGGTGCGTCGTCCGGGCGCTCATCGCGCAGAGCTCGGTGAACGGTGTGTCGGGCGTCGCGGTCTCGCAGTCGCTCGTGCAGCCGCAGTCGGCCTCGTCTCCCTGTACGTCCGTGTCCATGACTGCGGACGCGGTCAGCACGCGGGAGCGGTCGACGTCCTGGATGAAGGAGGCGACGTAGTCGTTCGCGGGCCGCAGCAGGATGTCCTCGGCGGTGCCGGTCTGGACGATGCGGCCGTCACGCATGACGGCGATGCTGTCGCCCAGGCGCATGGCCTCGTTGAGGTCGTGGGTGATGAAGACGATGGTCTTCTTCAGGCTCCGCTGCAGTTCGAGCAGCTGGTCCTGCATGTCGCGGCGGATCAGCGGGTCCAGGGCGCTGAACGACTCGTCCATCAGCAGCAGGTCGGCGTCGGTGGCGAGGGCGCGGGCGAGGCCGACGCGCTGCTGCATGCCGCCGGACAGCTCGTCGGGCCAGGACTTCTCCCAGCCGGCCAGTCCGCACAGGGCCAGCGCCTCGCCGGCGCGCTGCTCGCGCTCGGCGCGGGGCACGCCCTGCACGGCCAGGCCGTAGGCCGCGTTCTCGAGGACGCTGCGGTGCGGGAACAGCGCGAAGTGCTGGAAGACCATGCTGATCTTCCGCGCGCGGACCGCACGCAGTTCACGGTCGCCGAGCGCGGTCAGGTCCTGGCCGTCGAAGCGGACCTGTCCCGCGGTCGGCTCCAGCAGGCCGTTGAGCATGCGCAGCAGCGTGGATTTGCCGGAGCCGGACAGGCCCATGACGACGAAGATCTGGCCCGGTTCCACGGTGAAGGACGCGTCGATCACGGCGGCTGTGGTGCCGTCGGCGCGCAGCTCCTCCCGTTCGGCTCCCTGTCGGAGCCGCTCGACTGCGTCGTCGGGTCGTCTGCCGAACACCTTGTAGAGATGTTCGGCCTCTAGCCTGGATGACACGTCTGCCTCTCATCACGCGGTGGGGGGACAAGGGCCGCGCCTGCCCCCGGCCGACCAGGACAAACGGGGAAGTGGTTCAGTTCACAACCAGTGCGTAGGATCGCCGCCGGTGCTTCACATCGGTGTGTGGGGGGACGGCTGTGGAACGACCGGACGACTCACGCGCGTCGGTGCTGCGCTTCGCGACGGAGCTGGTGGCCTGGATCGCCACGCCCTGGGCCCTGTGGCCGTACTCCTGGCCGCTCGCCGTCCTCGCGGTGCTGGTGCTGATCGGTCTGCCGGCCGTGTTCTCCACCCCCGGGGACAAGGAGAAGGTCGTCGTCGCCGTGCCGGGCTGGGGCACTGTCCTGCTCGTACTGCTCCAGCTCGTCGCGGCCGTGATCTCCGCGTGGCGGCTGTTTCCCGTCTGGGCCGCCGTCCTCGTGTCGTTGCTGGCCGCCGCCACCCTGGTGACCGAACGTCCCCGCTGGCGGTGGCTGCTCGCCGGCGGGTGACTGTCAGTGCCGTACGGCATGATGCGAGGCGTGACCGGACGACTGATGCTCCTCGACACCGCCTCGCTCTATTTCCGCGCCTACTTCGGCGTTCCGGAGTCCGTGAAGGCCCCGGACGGCACACCGGTGAACGCCGTGCGCGGGCTCCTCGAATTCATCGACCGCCTGGTCAAGGACCACCGCCCCGACCACCTCGTGGCGTGCATGGACGCCGACTGGCGCCCTCAGTGGCGGGTCGACCTGATCCCCTCCTACAAGGCGCACCGCGTCGCCGAGGAGCACGAAGTGGGCCCGGACGAGGAGGAGGTGCCGGACACGCTCTCCCCGCAGGTGCCGGTCATCGAGGCGGTCCTCGACGCGCTCGGCATCGCGCGCGTGGGCGTCGAGCCGTACGAGGCGGACGACGTGATCGGCACGTTCACCGCGCGGGCGAAGGGCCCGGTCGACATCGTCACCGGCGACCGCGACCTGTACCAGCTGGTGGACGACGCCCGCGGGGTGCGCGTGCTCTACCCCCTGAAGGGCGTCGGCACGCTGCAGCTCACCGACGAGGCTTGGCTGCGCGAGAAGTATGGGGTGGACGGCGCGGGGTACGCGGATCTGGCGCTGCTGCGCGGCGACCCGAGCGACGGGCTGCCCGGGGTGCCGGGCATCGGCGAGAAGACGGCCGCGAAGCTGCTCACCGAGTTCGGGGACCTGGCCGGGATCATGGCCGCGGTCGAGGACCCGAAGTCGAAGCTCACACCGTCGCAGCGCAAGCGGCTCGACGAGGCGCGGCCGTACGTCGCCGTGGCCCCGAAGGTCGTGAAGGTCGCCGACGACGTGCCGCTGCCGGGCGTGGACACGGCCGTGCCGCACGCCCCGCGCGACTCGGCGGCGCTGGACGAGCTGGCGGCACGGTGGGGACTGGGCGGCTCGCTGCAGCGTCTGCTGACGACGCTGGGGATGTGACGTTGCGGCGACGCACACTCATCAAGTCTTCATGGGAGAGGTGTTAACTGGGGGAAGATGCTAACTTAGGTAAACCTAAGCTTGGGAAACAGGGAGGCCGCCATGGCAGAACGCCCGGCACGGAAGCCGCGGAAGGCCCAGTCCGCGCAGGTCGTCCGCACGGAACGGCTGACTCCGCACATGCAGCGCGTGGTCCTCGGAGGCGAGGGTCTGGCCGGGTTCGCGGCGGACACCTGCACCGACCACTATGTGAAGCTGCTGTTCCCGCCGAGCGAGGGCGTTGCCTATCCCGAGCCCTTCGACCTGGAGCGCATCCGCGAGGAACTCCCCCGCGAGCAGTGGCCGGTGACCCGGACGTACACCGTGCGGACCTGGGACCCGGTCCACCGCGAGCTTGCGCTGGACTTCGTGATCCACGGCGACGAGGGCCTGGCGGGCCCGTGGGCGGCGCGCGTCCAGCCGGGCGAGACCGTGCACTTCATGGGCCCGGGCGGCGCCTACGCCCCGGACATCAGCGCCGACTGGCATCTGCTCGTCGGCGACGAGAGCGCCCTGCCGGCGATCGCCCGCTCCCTGGAGTCGCTGCCCGCCGGCGTCACGGCGCACGCCTTCGTGGAGGTCTCGGGCCCCGAGGAGGAGCAGAAGATCGACTCCGAGGTGGAGGTCGTCTGGCTGCACCGCGGGGACCGGCCCATCGGCGAGGCACTCGTCGAGGCCGTACGGTCGCTGCAGTTCCCGGAGGGCCGGATGCATGCGTTCGTGCACGGCGAGGCGCACTTCGTGAAGGAGCTGCGCCAGCTGCTGCGCTGCGACCTGGCGATCCCGCGCGAGGACCTGTCGATCTCCGGCTACTGGCGGCTCGGTCACAACGAGGACGGCTGGCAGGCCTCCAAGCGGGAGTGGAACGCGCGCATCGAGGCGGAGCAGGAGAGCGCGGCGTCCGCCGCATGAGACGTCCGAAGGGGCGGCACCTCGTCGAGGTGCCGCCCCTTCGCCATTGCCGTCACACCGAGAGGTGCGCTCACACCGACCGCTGGTAGGAGCGGAACGTCCGGATCGAGAGCCACACGGCCGCCACCGCGAGCGCCAGCAGCGCCCCGCCGCGGCTGAGCACGTCACCCCAGTCGGGGTGCTCCGACAGTGCCGAACGGCCCGCGACCATCGCCCAGTTGAGCGGGTTGAAGTCGGCGATGTGCCGCATCCAGGACGGCATCTGGGACGGCGCCATGAAGGCACTGGAGAGGAACGTCAGCGGCAGCAGCAGGAAGGTGTTGATGCCGATGATCGACTCCCGCTCCTGCACCAGCATGCCCAGCGCGTTGGACAACGCCCCGAAGACGGTGCCGAGCAGCACGGAGGCGAGGACCAGGATCGCGATGCCGCCGATGCCGCCCGGGTAGTGGGCGCCGCCCGCAAGGGCGAGCAGCACGATGACGACCGACTGGAACGCGGTGACCAGGCCGTTGTTGACGACGTTGCCGTTCATCAGCGCGGCCCGGCTGACCGGAGTGGTCAGGAAGCGGTTGAGCGTGCCCCGCTGGATCTCCTCCAGAGTGCCCATCCCGGCCCACATGTTGGAGCTGAGCGCACTCATCACGACCACGCCGGGGACGAGGTAGTCGAGGTACGTCGTCGTTCCGAAGCCGCCCAGTTCGACGACCTTCTTGAAGAGGCTGCCGAACAGGAACAGCCAGATCACCGGCTGGATCAGCGTGATGACCGCGTACGCCGGCTGCCGGGTGAACACCATGAGCTGGCGCTGCGTCATGTACCAGGTCTGGGAGACGGCCGTGCTCATCGCGCACCTCCGGCGAGGACGAGGTTCTCGGTGGCTTCGGCGTCGGCCTCCGAGTAACGGCGGCCGGCATGGCGGAGGTAGACGTCGTCGAGGGAGGGGCGGGCGACGGTCGCCGCGGCGACCCCGACTCCGGCCCGCTCCAGCGCCCCGAGCAGTGCGGGTACGGCTGCGGCCCCGTCGTCGGCGCGGACGCTGACCCGGCGCCCGTCGATCAGCACCTCGTGCATCCCGGGCAGAGCGCCGAGGGCGCCTTTCAGGAGCGTACGGCCGGCCTCGCCGACCTTCTCCCGGAGCTCCAGGTGGACGGCGTCGCCGCGGAGTTCGCCCTTGAGGGAGTCCGGGGCGCCCTCGACGACGACCCGGCCGCGGTCGACGATGGCGATGCGCTCGGCGAGCCGGTCGGCCTCCTCGAGGTAGTGCGTGGTCAGCAGGATCGTCAGGCCCTCCTCCCCCGCCAGCCGGTCGATCTCGTCCCACATGGCCGTGCGGGCCTCGGGGTCCAGGCCGGTGGTGGGTTCGTCGAGGAAGAGCACCTCGGGCCGGTGCACCAGACCGAGGGCGACGTCGAGCCGCCGTCGCATCCCGCCGGAGTAGCCCTTGACCGGACGCTTCGCGGCGTCGGCGAGACTGAAGCGGTCGAGCAGCTCGTCCACCCGCCTGCTCAGGGCGGCGCCCTTCAACCCGTAGAGCCTGCCCTGCAGTTGGAGGTTCTCGCGGCCTGTGGCGACCGGATCGGCGCCGGAGCTCTGGGCGACCACGCCGATCGCCCGGCGCACCCGGTCCGGGTGGCGCAGCACATCGTGCCCGGCGACGGTGGCGGTGCCCGAGTCGGGCTTCGCGAGGGTGGTCAGGATCTTGACGGTGGTGGACTTGCCGGCGCCGTTGGGTCCGAGGAGCCCGAAGACGGTGCCCGGTTCGACGGTGACGTCCATGCCGCACAGGGCGGTGACCTCACCGGGGTAGGTCTTGATCAGCTGGCGCGCCTGCACTGCGGGCGCACGGGTAGCACTCACGACTGCTCTCCTGAATGAGCGGATGACAAACGACCGGATGACAACTGATCCGTCCGCATGAAGAGCGCCGGGCTATCCTGGGTGTGCCGCACCTCGATCGCCTGGAGCCGCTTCACGGCGGATTCAGTTCGGGGTTCGAGACCCCGGCCCAGCTGCTCCAACAGCCCGGCCGGGGTCTGTTTTTTCGTCAGGTGAACTCCGGTGGCAGCTCCCCCGTTTCGTGGAAGTGGCGCCACCCGTCGACGCCCGGCAGCGAGCCCTTCTCGATCTCCTCCAGGAAACCTCGGACCCATTCCGCCTGCGCCTCGACCATGTGCAGCTGGTACTCGACCTCGACGAGGAAGAGTCGCGGGAGCGTCTCGCCGAGCTTCTGCAGCGCCGCGCGCCCGCTCGCCACCTCCACCTCGAGGTTCTGCAACCGCTCCTGAAGCAGCCGCACCACGTCGTCGGGAGGCAGCGCCCCGAGCAGTGACAGCGCGGTCTCGAAGATCGGGAACTCCTTGGCCGGGACGGCCAGCAGATCGGACAGCCAGTCGGCCATCTCCTCCCGCCCCGCCTCGGTGAGCCCGTAGACCGTGCGCTCGGGCCGGTTGCCCTGCCGCTCGACGTCCGCGACCTCGACGAAGCCGTGCTTCTGGAGGTTCTGCACGACCGTGTAGAGCGAGCCGTACTTGATCTTCGTGCTGACGTCCTTGCCCTGTCGGCGCAGTGTCTGGGCGATCTCGTACGGATGCATCGGCTTCTGCCAGAGCGTGACCAGCACGGCGAGCGCCAGCGGGTTGCTGAGCTTGCGGCGCTTCATCGCCATGACCGATCACCTCGCTTACGAATATCCGTGGCCGAACATATCGCGACCTCCAGCGAACGTCAATACACACGATGTATCGCGTTCCACAGCGCATAGCAAGGACGTGAGGACTTGGGCCCGCCGTGGACACGGCGGCGTGACGCGCACGAAACAGCCCGTCCCTAATTTCTGTCGCCTGACAGGAACCCGCGCAACTCCCCGCTCCCCGCGCCGAAGGCAGGTGCCGCCGTGACGACAACCACCCCCTCCGACGTCCGCCCCGATCCACCGCACCCGCCCGACGACGGCTCGCTCGCGGAGTTCGGCTACCACCAGGAACTGCACCGCAGCCTGGGCAGGTACGCCTCCTTCGCGGCCGGGTTCTCCTTCATCTCCGTCCTGACGACCGTCTTCCAGTTCTTCGCCTTCGGGTACGCGTTCGGCGGCCCCGTCTTCTTCTGGGCCTGGCCGGTGGTGATGGTCGGGCAGCTGCTGGTGGCCGCGTGCTTCGCGGAGCTGGCCGCCCGGTATCCGATCTCGGGCGCCATCTACCAGTGGTCCTCCCGGCTTTCGAACCTCACCTTCGGCTGGTTCGCCGGCTGGATCATGGTGATCGGACAGATCGTGGTGGTCGCGGCGGCGGCGCTGGCGCTGCAGATGGTGCTGCCGGCGATCTGGTCGGGCTTCCAGCTGGTGGGCACCGACCCGGCGGTGACGTCGCAGGACGGCGCTGCGAACGCGGCGGTCCTCGGAGTGATCCTGCTGGTGCTGACCACGCTCGTGAACATCGTGGACAACCGGGTGATGTCCCTGATCAACCGGGTCGGGGTGACCGCCGAGATCATCGGTGCGGCGCTCATCGTCGTGCTGCTGCTCACCCACTCGAAGCGCTCCCCCGGCATCACCTTCCACACCACGGGAGCCGCAAGTTCCGGCCTGTTCGGGGCACTTGCCGTGGGTTCCTTCACGGCGGCGTACGTGATGATCGGCTTCGACAGCGCGGGCGAGATGAGCGAGGAGACACACCATCCTCGGCGTACGGCGCCCCGCACGATCCTCACGGCACTCGGGGCCGCGGGCCTGCTCGGCGGCCTGGTCATCCTCGGCGGCCTGCTCGCCGCGCCCAGCCTGACCGACGGCCGGCTGGGCGTCGACGGTCTGAGCTACGTCCTCACCAGCAGCCTCGGCGACGGCGTCGGCAAGGTGCTGCTCGCCGACGTGGTGGTGGCGATCGCGGTGGCCACGCTCGCCATCCAGACCGCGGCCTGCCGGATGCTGTTCTCCATGGCCCGCGACGGCCAGCTCCCCTTCTCCCGCCGCCTCGCCCGCGTGAATCCGAGCACGGGCATGCCGAACGCACCCGCTCTCGTCGTCGGCGTCCTCGCCGCGGCCCTCCTGCTGCTCAACTTCGTCTCCCCGGACGCCTTCCTGGCCATCGGCACCACCTGCATCGTGATGCTGTACCTGGCGTACGCGATGGTCACGGGCCCGCTCCTGATCCGCCGCCTGCGCGGCGAGTTCACCTCCGAAGGCACCGACGAGACGGGCGGCCGGCTCTTCTCCTTGGGCCGCTGGGGCATCCCGGTCAACGCCCTCGCCCTCCTCTACGGCCTCCTCATGACGGTCAACCTGGCCTGGCCGAGGGCGGCGGTGTACGACCCGGCGGGCGGGCACTGGTACTTCCAGTGGTTCACGGTGCTGTTCCTCGCGGCGACGTTGGTGGCCGGTGGCGCGTACCGGGCGTACCGGAAGCAGACCAGCACGCGAAGCGCCGTACCGGAAGAGGCGGTTCCGGAGGCCGCGGTCTAGCTCAGTCGCCTTGCACGCGCGCGTGCAGGTGCATGTCGTGCCAGCCGTCAGGATGCAGGAAGGCGCTGCGCTTGGTGCCCTCCAGGGCGAAGCCCGTCTTGGCGGCGACCCGGCAGGAGGCCTGGTTGGCGATCGCGTGCAGGAGTTCGAGGCGGTGGAAGCCGATCTCCTCGAAGGCCCACCGGGTCAGGGTGTTCGTCGCTCGTGCGGCGACGCCCTGGCCGCGGGCCGCCGCCGTGGTCCAGTACGCGACCTTGGCCACGCCCTCGGCGAGCCTGATGTCGCGCAGCGCCACCCGCCCGAGCAGCCGATCGGTGTCCGCGTCCACGACGGCCCACTGGGCGCCCCGCTCCCCCTCCCATTCCTTGCACCACGTCTCGATCCACCCGGCGGCCTCCGCCTCCGAGTCGCTACGCATGAGATGCCACTGGTGCATCAGCGGATCCTGGAACGCCGCATGGACCGCGGACACGTCATCGGCCCGCCACGGGCGCAGGCCCAGACCGTCGCCGTCGAAGAGCAGGGGCTGCGGGGCCCGGGAGAGGGTCTTCTCGGGCAGCACGGAGTCAGCGGTGTACGGCATGATCCGCATCCTCCCGCCGGAACGCGACCCGGCCAACGGATTTTCCGGCGCCGTACCCTTGATCGTGATGAGACGCAGGCCCCGCATTCCCCCCTCCCCCCTGCCGCAACGCCACGGAGTCGATCCGGTGCGGGTGCGGCTGCCTGTCGAGGGCGCATGGGCCACGGTGCGCGAGCATCTGGTCGAGCGGCTCAGCGGGGCGGGTGCAGGTGTAGTCGACGCAATGCTGGCCGCCGGGAAGATCGTCGGCGCCGACGGGCGGGCCGTCGCCCCCGACGCCGCGTACGTGCCGGGCATGTTCGTGTGGTTCCACCGGGAGCTGTCCGACGAGGTGCCGGTGCCGTTCCCGCTGGAGGTCGTGCACCGCGACGAGCACATGGTCGTCGTCGACAAGCCGCACTTCCTGGCCACGACCCCGCGCGGCAGCCACATCGCCGAGACCGCGCTCGCTCGGCTGCGTCGGGAGCTGGGGACCGAGACCCTCGGCGCCGCTCACCGGCTGGACCGGCTCACCGCCGGGCTGGTGCTGTTCACGGTGCGGCCCGAGGAGCGGGGAATGTACCAGTCGCTGTTCCGTGACCGACTGGTGCGCAAGGAGTACGAGGCGGTGGCCCCGTACGATCCCGGGCTGGCCCTGCCGCGAACCGTGCGGAGCCGGATCGTGAAGGAGCGGGGCGTGCTCGCCGCCTACGAGGTCGCGGGTGAGCCGAACGCCGTCAGCCGCGTCGAGCTCATCGAGCGCAATGCGCACGGCCTCGGCCGGTACCGGCTGACACCGGCCACCGGGCAGACCCACCAGCTGCGCGTCCACATGAACGCGCTGGGGGTGCCCATCCTCGGCGATCCGCTCTACCCCGTGGTGACCGCCCCCGTGCCGGCAGGCGACTTCCGGCGCCCCCTCCAGCTGCTGGCCCGGGCACTGGATTTCACCGATCCGGTCACCGGGGTGGAACACCGGTTCCGCAGTGGGCGAACCCTCGGAGCCTGGAGCTCGTACGGCGACTGGGCGCGGCAGTAACTCGTTCCTGCACTGCCGGCGACAAGTGTCGCGTGTATCCCACCGGTTCACCCACACAGCTATGAACGAATGAGAATCAACTCTTTCGGATCGATGCCACACATGACAACATTTCAACCAAGTGCGCCCCTCGCGTGCCGACGTACGCTCCGTCTACGCTCCTTCACGGAGACGGGCGCCGCACGCACGCTGGGGATTACAGCCAGAAGTGGGACGTTCTTGCGGAGGCTCGGGTCATGGCATCAAGTCGCGTCGAGTTCGCGACAGCAACCCCGGACATGCCGACTCGGGAGGGCTCAACGCAGGAGACACTGGAACAGCTGTCAGGTGCACGCGGTATTCAGGAACCGCTGAATCGTTCGCGCCACCCTCGGTACGAATCGACTGACGAAAATGCCCATGGCTCCGTAGCCCTGCGCACGTCGGCGCTCCGCACGCATTCGGCGAGGCACCGTTCGACCGGTTCCGTAAGCAGGCCCAGTTCGTGCGGTGCAGAAGCACGCCGTCACCACACAGGAGGCAGCCGTGTTGTTGGACACCTTCCAACTACCCTCGTTCTACATGCCGTTCAAGACCAGGGTGAACCCACACTTGGAGGAGGTCCGTCCGCGCGTCCGCGCCTGGGCATGGTCATTAGGTCTGCTCGAGCCACAGCACACCGACTCACACCACGGCGGGTGGAGTGCCGAGGTCTTCGACCGGGCGGACTTCACTCTGTTCACCGCCCTGACCTACCCTCATGCCTCCGCACAGGAATTGGAGCTGCTGTCCGGCTGGCACAGCGTCATCTGGTGCCTTGACGACGTTTTCCTCCCCTGGTGCGAAGCCCTCGGCAATCGTCGGCGGATCCTGCAGCGCATCGAACGGCTGATGGCCTTCCTGCCGACAACGGCATATGACTCGGGCCCAGTCCCGGAGCAGCCGCTGGAACGCGCACTCGCAGACCTGTGGCACCGCACAGCTCCCTCGGCGACGCGCTCCTGGCGGATTCTGTACGCCAGGTCCGTACGACAGTTCCTCGAAGCATCGCTGTGGGAAGCGGACAACCTCACGCGCGGCCGGTTCCCCGACCTCATCGAGCAGACAGAAATGCGCCGGGATTACGGGGCGGCCGGGTGCAGTGCACTTTTGATGGAGCACTCACTGGGCTGGGAAATTACCGAGGAGATACGCGAAACCCGCCCCTTCACCGTACTGATCAACGCATTCCGGGACACAGTCGATCTGCACAACGACATCGTGTCCTATCCCAAGGAAGTCCGCGAAGGTGCCGCGAGGAACAACATCGTGCAAGTGGCGCAGGAACTGTACGACATCCCCCTCCACTCGGCAGTGTCCCTCGTCGACCGCATCCTGACGGGGCGTGTCAGGACACTGGACGAAACCGTCAGGACCGACCTCCCGCAAGCACTGCGCGATCTGCACTCGGATCCGGCCACCCAGCACGCCGTGCTCAGGCACGCCCGGGCCATCCAGGGCTGGGCTGCAGGCTCCTACCACTGGCACAAGGGCACCGAGCGGTACCGGTCCGCCGCTTGACTCGGACCGTCCGGCAGCCGCTCGGTACTCCGCGCATACCCAGGGCCGGTCAGTAGCCGCGCCACCAGCGCAGGAAACGGCGCCAGGCGCCCATCGGGCGGACCGGTTCCTGGGGTGCCGGCGCGGGCTGCTGGGGTGGTGCCGCCGGCTGGGGCACCGCGGCGGCAGCGGCCCGCTCGGGCTGCGCGGTGCCGACCTCCCAGTCGGTGCGCTGCGGCGGGACGGGGGCGTGGCTGGGCTTCGCCTTCACGTCCTGCTGCGACCTCGGCTCGAAGTACACCGGCAGCTCCACCAGATGCCGGTTCAAGATGGAAGTTCGCCAGCGCAACTCTTCTTCCTCGCAGTCGAGTTGAATGTCCGGAAGACGGCTGAGCAACGCATCGACGCCGACGTCCGCGATGGCGCGGCCGATGTCCTGGCCCGGGCACTCGTGCGGGCCGCCGCTGAAGGCGAGGTGGGAACGGTTGCCCATCATGTTGGCCGACAGGTCGGGGCGGACGCGCGGGTCGACGTTGCCAGGCGCGATGCCCAGGAGCAGGCCGTCGCCCTTGCGGATGCGCCGTCCGCCCAGCTCGGTGTCCTGCTTGGCGATGTAGGCGAGCTGGGCGCTGAACGGCGGCTCGTCCCACAGCGACTGCTCGACCGCCTGGGGCACCGTCATCTGGCCGCCGTTGAGCTGGGCGCGGAATCCCGGGTCGGTGAGCACCAGTCGCAGCACGTTGGCGAGGAGGTTGGCGGTGGCCTCGTAGGCGGCCATCAGGACGACGCGCAGGTGCTGGCCGACCTCCTCGTCGTTGAGCCGCGCCGGATGGTTGATCAGGTGGCTGGTGAAGTCGTCCTCGGGTTCGGCCCGGCGGCGGGCGGTGAGCCGCATCAGGACCTCCATGATGTACGCGTTGCTGGCGATGGAGGTCTCGGTGCCCTTGAGCATGTCGCGGGCGGCATGCACGATCCGGTCGTTGTACTCCTCGGGCATGCCGAGGATCTGACACATCACCGCCATCGGCAGGTGCTCGGCGAACTGACCGACGAGGTCGGCCCGGCCTTTCTCGCAGAACTTGTTCACGAGGTGCTGGGTCGCACGGTTGATATGGCGGCGGACGCCCCGGTGGTCGATGGTCGACATGGCACCGGTGACCGCACCGCGCAGCCTCAGGTGCTCGTCGCCCTCGGCGTGGCAGCAGATGGGCTGCCAGGCGACGAGTGGCATGAGCGGGTGGTCCGGCTTGATGGTGCCGTCCTGCAGGGCTGTCCACAACCGGGTGTCACGGCAGTACTGCGAGGGACTGCTCACCATGTGCAGGTTCTCGCTGTGGCCGAGCACCACCCAGATCGGCACGTCCTCGTGGAGCAGCGCGGGAGCCACAGGGCCGTACTCGGACCGGAGCTTCTCGTACACGTCTGGGAGGTCCTCCGCCTCGGGGCCGTACAGGCGGCGCAGCCCGCCAGGGCCCATACCGTGCGCGGGGCAGCCGGGAGGCGGGCCGGCCAGGGGCGCGTCCGTACCGGTCGGAAAGAGGGGTTCAGGCGTCACGATGGTCGCTCCGAAGCTGAAGTGAAACGGTGTACAGGAAGGGTGGGGGTCCCCCGGGCTGTTCGAGCGAAGCCGGGAACGTGGGGGAGGTCGTGCGTGGGAGAGGGGAACTGGTACGGCCGTACGGCTCAGGCAACGTGCAGGCGACTCAGGTGGACGCCTTCGCCATCGCCAGTGAATGCAGGAAGCGCAGCAGCGTCATCAGCACATCCCGGCTGGAGGCCCGGCGGCGCGCGTCGCAGTCGATGATCGGGATCTCCTCGGCCAGGTCGAGCGCGGCGCGCAGTTCGGCGACGGGGTAACGGGGCGCGTCGGGGAAGGAGTTGACGGCCACCACGAAGGGCACACCGCGCTCCTCCAGCCGCCCTATGACGTCGAAGCTGACCTCGAGCCGCCGGGTGTCGATCAGTACGACCGCGCCCAGCGCGCCCTCGAACAGCCCGTTCCACAGGAACCAGAAGCGCTCCTGGCCGGGGGTGCCGAAGAGGTAGAGCACCAGTTGGTCGGTGATGCTGATGCGGCCGAAGTCCATGGCCACGGTGGTGGCCGTCTTGGACTCGGAGCCGTAGTTGTCGTCGACCCCGACGCCGGCCTGCGTCATGGTCTCCTCGGTGGTCAGCGGCCTGATCTCGCTGACCGAGCCGACCATCGTCGTCTTGCCGACTCCGAAGCCGCCCACGATCACGATCTTCACCGCGGCCTGAGCCGTGTGCGGCAGATGATCCTCTGTTCGTGGTCCGGGGATGGTGTCAGAGCCTTTGAAGTCCATGCATCACCGCTTCGAGAAGGGAACGGTCGGGGAGCGCCTGCCGGACGATCGGGGCGCGCGCCTGCACCAGTTCCGCCGTCAGCATCTCGGTCAGCAGCACGGTCACCACGCTGAACGGCAGACGCAGATAGGCCGAGAGCTCGGCCACCGAGAGGGGGGCCGTGCACAGCCGGAGCATCGCCGTCTGCTCCGGGGTGGCGGAAGGCGGCGGGTCGGCGCGCGCCACGATTAACGTGACCAGGTCGATGTCGGCGCGTTCCCCGTCCGGCCCGGCGACGACGTAGAGCCGCTCCGGGGCCTTCGTGTCGCCCTCCTGGCCTTCCTTGGAGGGTGCCGGGGGAGGTTCCGGGATGTCCTGACCGGGGTATCGCCGTCGGCGTTGCGGAGGAGTCATACGGTCTGCCCGTTGCGCCGGGGCGGGCTGGTGAGGTGGGCCCCGATGCGTACGACGAGATCGCGCATGCGGTTGCTCATCAGACCGGGTTCGGCGACCACGTCGGAGAGCACCGCGAGGTAGGCGTTGGCTCCGGCGGCCATCAGATAGAAGTAGCCGCCGTTGATCTCGATGATGACCAGCTTCATCCGGCCGTCGCTGCCCGGGATCTCATGGGCGACGGCGCCCGCCAGGCTCTGCAGTCCCGCGCAGGCCGCGGCGACGCGGTCGGCGGCGTCCGGATCGCCCCCGTAGCGAGCGATGCGCAGGCCGTCGGCGGAGAGCACCACGATCATCTCGATGCCGGGTACTCCGTCGGCGAGGTCCTTGAGCATCCAGTCGAAGTTGGCTCGCTGCTGGATCACTTGTGGTCCCTCTCGTCGTCGGCCTCGATACGGGCCGGCTCGTTGGTCGGCTGGGTGAATGCGGTCGGGTCCGGGTCACCCTTGAGGCCCTCCCAGAACGCCTCGACCCACAGTCCGGGTTCGGGTTCCTTGGTCTCCGGCTCCGGCTCGGGCACGGGCGTCGCCCAGGCGGGCCTGCTCGCCCGGGCCTCCCGCTCGGCCTCTTCGGCGGCGGCCTGTTCGGCGAGCCGCTGGCTGAGCGGGATCTTGACCCGGCTGCGGCGCTGCGGCAGGCCGCCCGCGGTCCACTCCGTGACCTCGGGGATCTCGTCCTCCATGGACACGCCGGCCGGGATGCGCGGGCTGGTGGGACGCCGCCTCTTCGGTGCGCGCTTGGGACCTTCGAGCGCACCGAGTTCGAGCTTGGGCGCCGCGGTCGCGCCGATGCCGTGGGCGAGGCCGGGCGCCTCGTCGCCGGTCACCATCACACGCGGGATGACGAGGACGGCGCGGACACCGCCGTACGCGGAGGCGCGCAGCGAGATCTGCATGTCGAACGCCTTGCACAGGCGGCCCACGACGGCCAGGCCAAGTCGGGGGGAGTCGCCGAGTTCCTGGAGGTCGACGCCGGCCTTGGCACGCTCCAGCATGGACTCGGCCTTGGCGCGGGCCTCCTCGCTGAGACTGACGCCGGCGTCCTCGATCTCGATGGCGATGCCGGTCTGCACCTCGGTGGCGATGACGTGCACCTTGGTCTGCGGCGGCGAGTAGCGCGTGGCGTTGTCGAGGAGTTCGGCGCAGGCGTGGATGACCGGCTCGACGGAGATGCCGCGGATGTTGACCTTGGCGATGTTGTCGAGCGAGATGCGCCGGTACTCCAGGATCCGGGACATGGCGCCGCGCAGCACGCTGTACAGCGCTACGGGCTGCGGCCACTGGCGTCCGGGGCGGCCGCCGCCGAGCACCGCGATGGAGTCGGCGAGGCGGCCGATCAGCGCGGTGCCGTGGTCGATGCGCAGGAGGTCGTCGAAGACCTCGGGGTTGCGGCCGTGGTCCTCCTCCATCTCGCGGAGTTCCTTGGCCTGTTGGTGCACGATCGCCTGGACGCGGCGGGCGATGTCGACGAAGGAGCGCGCCGAGGAGTCCCGCAGGGCTTCCTCGTTGTCGATGATGTCGAGCATCCGCCTGACCAACGCCACCTGGGCCTTGGGCAGGTCGCGGTAGGCGGGGTCGATGTCGCCGAGGAGGTTGACGACGTCTCTGGGCGTGTGCCCGCCGCGCAGGTACTCGATGGCGATGGGGACGATCTCGTGCGAGAGGCGGTGGACCTCCTGTTCGTGTCCGGCGATCCGCCGTTCCATGTACGCACGGTGACGGGCGCTCTCCTCGCGCTCCGCCCGCAGTGCGCGGCCGCGGCGTACCGCTTCGGCCGCCGTCGCGATCACCAGGAGCGTGGCGACGGCGCCGCACCACACGACGGCCGCGCGGGCCGGCACGGCCACCAGGGCGACGGCTGCTCCGGTCGCTGCGGCCATCACTATGGCGGGCAGCAACAGCACGCGCGCGTACGGAAGTTCACGGCGCCCGGGAGGGGATTGAACACTCACCATGTAGGCCCTCTGAAAAGGATCGGCTGGGTGTCTGGGGAGCTTGCAAGTGGGGTACGTATGGGACTGCGCTGAATCTTCGGTATTTTTGGGAACAAGCGCACGAATACGCCTCAACTCGGTGCGCTGCGGGCGAGCTTAGTCCGACCGGATCATCGCCGTGTCATATTCAGCAAGCACCTGAAATGGGACCGGACCAAGGGGTACCCTCGGCTCCATTTGCACACTCGGCGGCCGTTCGAACACGCCACGTCACGACGTACGGGCGTACGAAAACCACTCACCGTGACGAGTGAAGATCAGGTTCCGCGACGGTGGGTCAGATGCCGGCGATCCGCAGCGCCGCGTCCGCCGTGGCCTCGGCGAACACCGACACCGGACGTTCGGGGTCGGAGCGGTGCACGAGGATCACGCCCTCGATCAGACCGAACAACAGGTCCGTACGGAGGTCGAGCTCGTTCTTGGCGAGCGCGCTCCCGGCGGCCGTTCCGGCGAGCAACTGCCGGTAGGCGTCCTTGAGTTCGGCGCGCACGGCATGGAAGCCGGCGAACCGCTCGGCCCGCACCTCGGGCAGCAGATACAGCCCGCCGAGGTTGTGGGGGCCGCCGCACAGCAGCTCCACGTCCGTCCGGCACAGCTCCCACAGCCGGCCCTCGGGCGGGGTCGCGTCGTCGGCGAGGAGCTGTCGGGCGTAGGCCAGTGAGGGCGTGACCGTGGACTCCAGCAACTCGGCGAGGAGTTCCTCCTTGCCGGAGACGTAGTGGTACATGGAGGCCTGCCGCATCCCCGCGCGCTCGGCGACCGCGCGGGTGGTGGTGGCCGCGTACCCACGGGTGGTGAACAACTCGGCGGCGGCCGCGAGCAGTTCGTCGCGCGGCTGCAGACCACTGTCCGGCCGTTGCGCGGCCCGCGGCCTGCCGACCCGGCGGCCGCCTCCTCCACCCGGCGTTCCCATGCGTTCGATCCTCGCACACGGCGGGGCGGGACGATCTCCGGGCGAGCCGGGGACCGGCCCGGTGAGGGCTCGGTAACCCGCCGGCAACGCGTGGGCAATGCCCGTGACCCGACCGGCTCCTAATTTCTGTCGGGCGACAGAAACAACCCCGGAAGAGACGACACCGGAGCCGGAGGTCCCGCGATGGCGACAGCGACCACATATGGAGCCCGCGACCACGCACGCGCCCAGGAGGGCACACACGCCGAGGCCATGCCCGTCGTCCCGGCGGCCGACTGGCCCGACCCGCCCTGCGCGGCGGGCCATCTGGTGTGGGCCGAGACAGTGGCGGGCGGCAACTACACCCACCGGGTGCTCGCCCGCGGCACCGAGCTGCGCCTGACCGACCTCAACGGCGAGGCCTGCGCCCATCTGCTGCTGTTCGTGGCCGACCGGCCCTGGGAGCGGCTGAACGTCGCCGACACGGTGAAGGTCCAGTGGAACGCCTACCTGGGCGAGGGCCGGCTCCTGCTGTCCGACCAGGGGCGCGTGCTCGCGAGTGTGGTCGCCGACACCTCCGGGCGGCACGACGCGCTGTGCGGCACCTCCACCCTCGTACGCAACACGGAGCGGTACGGCGACGGCACCCCGCAGTCCGCCACCCCCGCGGGCCGCGAGCTGTTCAAGCTGGCGGCCGCGAAGAACGGCCTGCAGCCGCGCGACCTGCCGCCGTCGCTGTCGTTCTTCCAGGGCGTGCAGGTGCGTGAGGACGGCGCCCTGGACTTCACGGGATCCACCGGCCCCGGCGGCAGCGTGACACTCCGCGCCGAACAGGACGTCACCGTACTGATCGCCAATGTGCCGCACCCGGCCGACCCGCGCCCCGACTACGTCAGCACGCCGCTGGAGGTCCTCGCCTGGCGTGCCGCTCCGACCCCGCCGGGCGACCCGCTGTGGGAGGCCACGCCCGAAGGCCGCCGCGCCTTCCTGAACACCGCCGAATTCCTTGCCGCGAGGGGGCTCGCATGAGCACGACGACCGTGGTTCCCGCCCGCGCCGCCTGGTCCTGCGTGATCCGCACCGGCCAGACGCTGACCGTCACCGACCTGCACGGCAACCAGGCCGTCGACTTCCTCGTCTACGACGCCCACGACACCTCGGTCCGCTACAGCGCCCCCGACACCATCCACGCGCAGGGCAGCATCTTCCTGACCACGGGCAGCGTGCTGATGTCCAACGAGCACACCCCGCTGATGACGCTGACCGCCGACGACGTGGGCCGCCACGACACGGTCGGCGGCGCCTGCTCCAAGGAGTCGAACACCCTCCGCTACGGCCACCACACCTGGTCCCAGCACGCCTGCGTCGACAACTTCCTCGCGGAGGGCGCGAAGCACGGCCTGGGCAAGCGCGACCTCGTCTCCAACATCAACTGGTACATGAACGTGCCCGTCGAGAAGGACGGCACGCTCGGCATCGTCGACGGCCTCTCGGCGCCGGGCCTCACGCTGACCCTGCGCGCCGAGCGCGACGTCCTCGTCCTGGTCTCCAACTGCCCCCAGATCAACAACCCGTGCAACGGCTTCGAGCCGACGGCGGTGGAGATGACGATCGGGGAAGCCGGATGAGCTTCGACACTCTGCTGATCGCCAACCGCGGCGAGATCGCGGTCCGGATCATCCGCACGGCCCGCGAACTCGGCCTGCGCACGGTCGCCGTGTACTCCGATGCGGACCGCTCCGCCCCGCACGTCCGGCTCGCCGACGAGGCGGTGCGGCTCGGCCCTGCGCCCGCGAAGGAGTCGTATCTCGACGCCGATCTGGTGCTGAAGGCGGCCAAGGACACCGGCGCGGGCGCGATCCACCCCGGCTACGGCTTCCTGTCCGAGGACGCGGCCTTCGCGCGCCGCTGCGAGGACGCCGGGATCGTGTTCGTCGGCCCGACGCCCGAGCAGCTGGAGCTGTTCGGCACCAAGCACACGGCACGGGCGGCGGCCGAGGCGGCGGGAGTGCCGCTGGCGCCGGGAACGGGCTTGCTGGCCTCCGTGGACGAGGCGCTCGCACAGGCCGCCGTGATCGGCTACCCGGTCATGCTCAAGGCGACCGGCGGTGGCGGCGGCATCGGCATGTCGGCATGTCGGTCCGCCGATGAACTGACCGACGCCTGGGAGCGGGTGCAGCGCGTCGCCGCCGCCTCCTTCTCCTCGGCCGGTGTCTTCCTGGAGCGGCTCGTCGAGCACGCCCGCCATGTCGAGGTGCAGGTCTTCGGCGACGGCGAGGGCCGGATCGTCACCTTCGGCGACCGCGACTGCTCCCTCCAGCGCCGCAACCAGAAAGTGCTGGAAGAGGCCCCCGCCCCGGGTCTCCCTGCCCGCATACGCGAGCAACTCGCAGCGAGCGCCCGGGACCTGTGCGCCTCCGTCGGCTACCGCTCCGCCGGCACCGTCGAGTTCGTCTACGACGCCGCCCGCGAGGAGGCGTACTTCCTCGAGGTCAACACCCGCCTCCAGGTGGAGCATCCGGTCACGGAGGAGATCTACGGCGTCGACCTCGTCGCCTGGATGCTGCGCCTGGCCCGCGGCGAGTCCCACGTCGTACGCGAACCGGGCACCCCTCGCGGCCACGCCGTCGAGGCCCGCCTCTACGCCGAGGACCCCTCACGCGAACACCGGCCCGGCGCGGGCCTGCTGACGCGGGTCGAGTTCCCGCCCGGCGTCCGCGTCGACGGCTGGGTGGAGACCGGCACCGAGGTGACGACGTCGTACGACCCGATGCTCGCCAAGGTCATCGCCTACGGCCCCGACCGCGCCCACGCGCTCCAGCGACTGGACCAGGCGCTGGCCCGCACCCGCGTCGACGGCATCGAGACCAATCTGGGCCTGGTCCGCGCGGCGCTGGACCACCCCGACTTCAGGGCCGCCGGTCACTCCACGGCGACGCTGGCCTCGGTGACCGACCCGACACCGCGCATCGAGGTCGTCTCCGGCGGCACCCTCACCACCGTGCAGGACTGGCCGGGCCGCACCGGATACTGGCAGGTCGGTGTGCCGCCGTGCGGTCCGATGGACGACCTGTCCTTCCGGCTCGGCAACCGTGCGCTCGGCAACCAGGAGGGCGCCCCCGGCCTCGAATGCACGCTCCAGGGGCCCTCGTTGAGGTTCACTCACCCGACGACGGTGTGCGTGACGGGCGCCCCGGCCGAGGTGACGGTCGACGGCACGCCCGTCGCCCAGTGGCAGCCGGTGACGGTGCCCGCAGGGGCCGTCCTGGAGATCGGCGCGCCCGCACAGCACGGCCTGCGCACCTACGTGCTCTTCGCCGGCGGCCTGGACGTACCGGCCTTCCTCGGCAGCGCGAGCACCTTCACGCTGGGCCGGTTCGGCGGACACGGCGGCCGGGCGCTGCGCACGGGCGACGTGCTGCACGGCGGCACGGTCGCCGACGGCACCCCGGTGCCTCCCGCGGACCGCCCGTCCTTCACCGCCGTATGGCACATGGGCGCCGTCGAAGGCCCCCATGCGGCACCGGAGTTCTTCACCGAGGACGACATCCGCGAGTTCTACGCCGCCGACTGGAAGGTGCACTTCAACTCGGCCCGCACCGGCGTCCGGCTGGTCGGCCCCAAGCCGCGCTGGGCCCGCACCGACGGCGGCGAGGCGGGGCTGCACCCGTCCAACATCCACGACACGCCCTACTCGGTCGGCGCCGTCGACTACACCGGCGACATGCCGGTGCTGCTCGGCCCGGACGGCCCCTCGCTCGGCGGGTTCGTCTGCCCGGCGACGGTCCTCAGCGGCGAGCGGTGGAAGCTGGGGCAGCTACGCCCGGGCGACACCGTGCGCTTCGCTCCCGTCACCGTCGACGGCTCGCCCCGCGCGGACATCGTCGACGGCGGCGTACTGGCCCGCGACGGCGACATCACCTACCGCCGCAGCGGCGACGACAACCTGCTCGTCGAATTCGGTCCCATGCAGCTCGACCTGGCGCTGCGCATGCGTGTCCACGCGCTGATGGAGGCGGTGGCCGAGGAGGGCCCCGAAGGCGTCACGGACCTCACACCGGGCATCCGCTCCCTGCAGATCCGGACGGACCCGAACCGCCTCCCGCTCGAGCGGCTTCTCGCCACCGTACGGGAGATCACGGCGACGCTCCCGCCCACCGACGAACTCGTCGTCCCCTCCCGCACCGTCCACCTCCCCCTCTCCTGGGACGACCCGGCGACCCGCGAGGCGATCGCCCGCTACATGGCGGGGGTCCGCGACGACGCCCCCTGGTGCCCGTGGAACATCGAGTTCATCCGCCGGGTCAACGGCCTGGACTCGGTGAACGACGTGTACGACACGGTCTTCGACGCGGAGTACCTCGTACTGGGCCTGGGAGACGTGTACCTGGGCGCGCCCGTGGCGACCCCGCTCGACCCCCGCCACCGCCTGGTGACCACGAAGTACAACCCGGCACGCACCTGGACCGCCGAGAACTCGGTCGGCATCGGCGGGGCCTACCTGTGCATCTACGGCATGGAGGGCCCGGGCGGCTACCAGTTCGTGGGCCGTACGACGCAGGTGTGGTCGGGGTGGCAGCAGCGCGGCGCGTTCGAGCCGGGCTCGCCCTGGCTGCTGCGCTTCTTCGACCGCATCCGGTGGTATCCGGTGGACGCGGACGAACTTCTCGGCCTGCGCGCCGACATCACCTCCGGTCGGTTCGTGCCGCGCATCGAGGAGGGCACCTTCTCGCTCGCCGAGTACCAGGTCTTCCTGGACGAGAACGCCGCGTCGATCGGTGAGTTCCGGGCCCGGCAGCAGAGGGCCTTCGCCGCGGAGCGGGACGCGTGGGAGGCCGCCGGCGAGTTCACCCGGGCCGAGGCGGCGGCCGCACCGGCCGCTCCCCCGGCCGAGGTGACCGTCCCGGCCGGCGGGCGTCTTGTGGAGGCCGAATTCGCCGCTTCCGTGTGGCAGTTGAACGTCGAGCCGGGCGACGAGGTGAGCGCCGGGCAGCCGCTGCTCGCGCTGGAGGCGATGAAGATGGAGTCCAGGGTGCACGCGCCGGTGGACGGCGTGGTGGCTCAGATCCTGGCCCGGCCGGGCGACCAGGTGGAGGCGGGGACGGCACTGCTCGTCCTGGCCCCGGTGGCGTCGCAAGGCGAGCAGGAGTGAACCACACCGAGGAGCAAGAGATGTCCGCTGTGAACCGTGTCCGTGCCGCCTACGCCCGCATCGAGGCGGTGGACCGTCCCGAGATCTGGATCGACCTGCGCCCGCAGGCCGAGGTCGAGGCGGAGGCGGCCGCGATCGACGCCCGCGTGGCGGCGGGTGAGCAACTGCCCCTTGCCGGTCGCCTGTTCGCGGCGAAGGGCAACATCGACGTGGCCGGGCTGCCCACCACCGCGGGCTGCCCGGCATACGCCTACCAGCCGGAGGCGGACGCGCCGGTCGTCGCCCGCCTACGCACGGCGGGCGCGATCGTGCTGGGTACGACGAACCTGGACCAGTTCGCGACGGGCCTGGTGGGCACGCGCTCGCCCCACGGCGCGGTCCGCAACGCGCACGATCCCGCCAGGATCAGCGGCGGCTCCAGCTCCGGCTCGGCCGTCGCCGTGGCCCTGGGCATCGTGGACCTCGCGCTGGGCACGGACACCGCGGGCTCGGGCCGGGTCCCGGCCGCGTTCAACGGCATCGTCGGCCTGAAACCGACCCGCGGTCTGGTCCCGACGGCGGGAGTGGTCCCGGCCTGTGCCTCCATCGACTGTGTGACGGTGTTCGCCCGCACCCTCCCGGAGGCCGAACAGGCGCTGACCTTCATGACCTCACCGCCGGACCGCGAACTCCCACCACTTGCCCAGCGCGCCCCCGGCCCGTGGCGCATCGCGGTCCCGCCGCGACAGCAGCTCGGCGAGCTGGACGAGGGCTGGGCGGAGGCGTACGAGGCGGCGGTACGGCAGTTCGAAGCCGCCGGAGCCGACCTCCGCACCCTCGATCTGACCCCGTTCACCGAGGCCGCGGCGATGCTCTACGAGGGCGCGTTCGTCGCCGAGCGCTACACGGCGGTCGGCAGCTTTGTCGACAAGGCGCTCGCGGACGGTGTCGAGGGCCTGGACCCCACCGTCGCCGGCATCATCACCCGCGCCCGGGACATCCCGGCCCACCGGCTCTACGCCGACACCGACCGGCTGGCCGCCCTGCGCGCCCGCGCCCTCGCGGAACTGGCCGATGCGGACGCGCTGCTGCTGCCCACCACCCCCGGCCATCCGACCCTCGCCGCCGTGGCCGCCGACCCGCTGGGCGCCAACGCCCGCCTGGGCCGCTTCACCAACTCCACCAATCTCTTCGACCTGGCGGCGGCCGCGGTCCCGGCGGGCGAGGTGGACGGCCTGCCGTTCGGCGTGATGCTGATCGGCCCGGCGTTCACGGACGACCGCCTGGCGCGGATCGCCGCACTGCTCCGGCCGGACACCCAGGTGGCGGTGGTGGGCGCGCACCTGACGGGCCAACCCCTCAACCCCCAACTCCTCGCCCTGGGCGCCCGCTTGGACCGTACGACCACCACCGCCCCGGCCTACCGCCTGCACGCCCTGCGCACGACGCCGCCGAAGCCGGGCCTGGTCCACGTCGGCGAGGGCGGCACCGCGATCGAGGCGGAGGTCTGGACCCTCCCCGCGGAGGGCCTGGGCCGCCTGCTGGCAGGCCTCCCCCGCCCGATGACCCTGGGCAGCGTGCAACTGGCGGACGGCACCCACGTCCCCGGCTTCCTGTGCGAACCGTCAGCCCTGGCGGACGCGGAGGACATCACCCCATACGGCGGCTGGCGGGCGTACCTCAGCCGCTGAGCGGGCGGGGCGCGACCAGCCACGATGCGTCGGCAGACGTTCGACGGCCAATCGCGCCCCTGCGGTGGAGCCGCAAGTCGGCACAGGCTGCGGAGCGCTCGGCGCACGCCCCGGACCGCCTCGCGCAGGCGGTCCGGGACGCGGCCTCGACCCCGGCGGGTCAAGCGGCTCAGCCCACCGACGAGTAGGCCACAACCCCCCGCAGCAGCAGGTCGACCGCCTTGCGGGCGTTCTTCGCGACCGTCGAGCTCTCCCCGCCGGAGACGGGAGCCGCCGCCGCGATCTGCCCGAGCACGTCGATGACCTGCTTGCACCACCGCACGAAGTCCCCGGCCGGCATCTCGGCCTCCCGCAGCACCTCGTCGAGCCCCTTGCCGCTGGCCCACATGTAGGCGGCCCAGGCGAACCCGAGGTCCGGTTCCCGCTGCCCCACGCCCTCGGTCTGAGTGATCCCGAAGTCCTCCTCCAGTGCGTCCAGCCGCCCCCAGATCCGCACCATCTCCCCCAGCGCGGCCTTCGCCTTGCCGGAGGGCAGCTTCGGCGCCATGGCGTCGTCGCCCACCCGTGCCTCGTACACCAACGCCGAGACACAGGCGGCCAGTTCGGCAGGGCCGAGCCCGTTCCACACACCCGCCCGCAGGCACTCACTGGCCAGCAGGTCGAGTTCGCCGTACAGCCGTGCCAGCCGCTTGCCGTGCTCGGTGACCTCGTCACCACGCAGGTAGTCCAGCTCGGTCAGCAGCGCCACGATCCGGTCGAAGGTCCGCGCGATGGTGTTCGTGCGGCCCTCGATACGGCGCTCCAGCTGCGAGGTGTCCCGCAGCAGCCGGTGATACCGCTCGGCCCAGCGGGCGTGGTCCTCACGCTCGTCGCACCCATGGCACGGGTGCGCGCGAAGGGCGGTCCGCAGCCTTGCGATCTCGCGGTCGTCGGCCGCCTGGGAACGCTTCTTGCGGGCCCGCTCCGGCGGAATGTGCCCGGCCTTGGTGCGCAACGCGGAGGCGAGGTCCCTGCGGGACTGCGGGGAGCGCGGGTTGAAGGACTTCGGGATGCGCATCCGCTCCAGTGCCTCGACCGGCACCGGGAAGTCCATCGAGGCGAGCCGCTTGACCTGCCGCTCGGCCGTCAGGACCAGCGGACGCGGCCCGTCGTGGTGCTCGAAGCCCCGGTGGCCGTTGGAACGCCCGGCCGGCAGCCCCGGATCCAGCACCAGCGCCAGACCGGCGTACTTGCCCGTCGGCACATGGATGACGTCACCCGGCTTGAGCTTCTCCAGCGCCACGGCGGCCTCGGCACGCCGCTCGGCCGCCCCCTGCCGGACCAGCTCGTTCTCCCGGTCCTTGAGCTCGCGGCGCAGCCGCGCGTACTCCTCGAAGTCGCCGAGGTGGCAGGTCATGGAGGCCTTGTAGCCCTCCAGGCCCTCCTCGTTGCGCTGCACCTGCCGGGAGATCCCGACGACCGACTTGTCGGCCTGGAACTGCGCGAAGGACGTCTCGAGGAGCTCGCGAGAGCGGTGCCTGCCGAACTGCTCGACCAGGTTGACCGCCATGTTGTACGAGGGCTTGAAGCTGGAGCGCAGCGGATAGGTGCGCGTGCCGGCAAGGCCGGCGAGGTGCTCGGGGCTCATCCCCCGCTGCCACAGCACGACGGCGTGTCCCTCGACGTCGATGCCGCGCCGGCCCGCACGGCCGGTCAGCTGCGTGTACTCGCCGGGTGTGATGTCGGCGTGCTGCTCGCCGTTCCACTTGACGAGCTTCTCCAACACCACCGAGCGTGCGGGCATGTTGATGCCGAGCGCGAGGGTCTCGGTGGCGAACACGGCCTTGACCAGCCCGCGTACGAACAGCTCCTCGACGACCTCCTTGAACGTCGGCAGCATGCCCGCGTGATGGGCGGCGATACCGCGCTCCAGGCCCTCCAGCCACTCGTAGTACCCGAGGACGTGCAGGTCCTCGGTGGGGATGGCCGCGGTGCGCTCCTCGACGAGGTCGCGGACCTTCGCGCGCGCCTCGTCGTCGTTGAGCCGCAGCCCGGCGTACAGACACTGCTGCACGGCGGCCTCGCAGGCGGCGCGGCTGAAGATGAAGGTGATGGCGGGCAGCAGACCCTCGGCGTCGAGCCGCTCGATGACCTCTGGTCGCCCGGGGGTCCACACCCGCGAACGCTGTCTGCGCTCCCGCTCACGGTCGGCCTCGCGCATCGCGCGGCCCCGTCTGCGGTCCTGGTACGAGGGGCGCTGGGCCTCCATCCGGGCCAGGCGTGTGAGGTCGGGGTTGACGGCCTTCTTGTTGCCCTCGCCCTCCTCGAACAGGTCGTACATCCGGCGCCCGGCGAGCACGTGCTGGAACAGCGGCACGGGCCGGTGCTCGGAGACGATCACCTCGGTGTCGCCACGGACGGTGTCGAGCCAGTCACCGAACTCCTCGGCGTTGGACACGGTCGCCGACAGGGACACCAGAGTCACCGACTCGGGCAGGTGGATGATCACCTCTTCCCATACGGCGCCGCGGAAGCGGTCGGAGAGGTAGTGCACCTCGTCCATGACCACGTAGCCGAGGCCGAGGAGGGTCTGCGAACCCGCGTACAGCATGTTCCGCAGGACCTCGGTGGTCATCACGACCACCGGGGCGTCGGGGTTGATGCTGTTGTCGCCGGTGAGCAGTCCGACCATGCCGTCTCCGTAACGGCGGCACAGGTCGGCGTACTTCTGGTTGGACAGCGCCTTGATGGGTGTCGTGTAGAAGCACTTCTTGCCCTGCATCAGGGCGAGGTGGACGGCGAACTCGCCCACGATCGTCTTGCCGGAGCCGGTGGGCGCTGCGACCAGCACGCCCTTGCCCGCTTCGAGCGCCTGGCAGGCCTCTATCTGGAAGGGGTCGAGGCCGAAGTCGTACATCTCGCGGAAGGAGGCGAGCGCGGTGGCCTGCTCGGCAGCGCGCCTGCGGGCAGCCGCGTACCGCTCAGCCGGGGAGAGGTCCTCTGTCATCGTGCTTTCGAGCGTACCGGGCCGCACTGACAACAGGACGATCATTATCCGTTCCGGGTCTCTCGACCCGCACAGCACAAGGGCCGGACGGTCTTCCGTCCGGCCCGTTGCTCATGCCGTTGTCCCGCGGTGCTGCTCAGGTGACGTCGTCGTAGCCGTTGACGCTCCCATTGGCCTGCTCGGGCACGCCCGGCGCCGCCGAGACGCGCTCGATATCACCGACGGGTTCCGGTGTCAGGTCGAGGTCGGAGGCCTCGTCGTCGTCCAGCTCGGCGTCGGGATTGGCCCGGCGGCGGCGCCGGTCGTTCAGCATGGCGATGCCGACCGCGATGAAGTACAGGACCACGATGGGCCCGGCCAGCGCGATCATGCCGAAGGGGTCGGTGGTGGGCGTGGCGACCGCTCCGAAGACGAAGACGCCCATGACGACGCCGCGCCACCAGCTGACCATCCTGCGGCCGCTCACGATGCCCGCGAAGTTGAGCATGACCAGGATCAGCGGCAGCTCGAAGGCGCCTCCGAAGATGAGGATCATCCGGACGATGAAGTCCAGGATCTTGTCCATCGGCAGGATGTTCGCCGAGCCGTCGGGCGTGATCCCCAGGAGCACGCGCATGCTGATGGGCAGGATCGTGTACGCGAGCCAGGCGCCGGCCGAGAAGAGCGGGACGGCGGCCGACACGAACCAGTACGTGTACTTGCGCTCGTGCTTGTGCAGGCCCGGTGCCACGAACGCCCAGAGCTGGTAGAGCCAGACCGGGCTGGAGAGCACGATGCCGGCCATGAAGACCACCTTCACCGTGGTGGTGAAGGGGGACAGCAGGTCGGTGTACGCGATGACGGCGCAGTGGCCGCCGGTGGACTCCCCCAGACCCTTCGTGCAGCGGGGCACCGGGTCCATGAGGAAGCGCATCAGCTGGGCGCTGTAAAAGGCAGCCACCACGGATACGACCGTGATGGCCAGCATGCCCTTCGCGAGCCGGTTGCGGAGCTCACGAAGGTGATCCACGAGCGGCATCCGCCCCTCGGGATCCTTTTCCTTCTTGCGGGCAGACTTGAGCAACCCACGTCCTCATCTCGTGCGGCAGGCCGGAGGTGTCCGGCCCTGCGTCAGCGCTTGGTGGTGTCCGTCGGCTCGCTGACCGGGCGCGAGCTGGTCACGTCGCCGGGGGCGGCCTGGATGGTGCGCTGAGCCGGGGGCTGCTCGTCGTTGTTGGGCGGGCCGGCCGGGGTGGCCGTGCTGCTGCCCTCTTCCTTCATCGCCTTGGCCTCGCTCTTGAGGATGCGAGCGGACTTGCCGAGCGAGCGCGCCATGTCGGGAAGCTTCTTCGCGCCGAAAAGCAGGACGACGACGATAAGGATGAGAATGATCTCGGGGGCGCCGAGCCTTCCGAACATAAGTCTTTACCTTCTCACCGAGGCGGCTGGGGTGGGGTGCTGTCCGACCAGTCGGACAAGTGTCCGATCGGCCGTGCTGGCAGCGATCGTAACGCTCAGGGGTGAACGTGAGGCAATCCCCGTGCGTACTCCCGGTCCGCGGTCCGGGCCTCGTTCTCCGGTCCGCGACCAGCAGCGTACCCGCCAGGGTGGCCCCGATGACAGGTCGAAGTGACCCAAACCGCCTGGGGCGCACCACTCACACGCCTCGCACAGCAGCACTCAGAGGGAGTCCACGGCGCGGGCGGTGCTGACGGCCGCCCGTTCGAGGTCCTCGGCGGCCTGGTTGATACGGCGCGCGGAATCCGTGACCTGCCGGCCGAGGCGCTGGGCCTCGACGAACACCCGCACGGCGAACACCCCGAGCACGGCGAGACCCAGGAACCCCACAGCTACCGCGAACATCGGCCAGAACATGACGTCGAGCCTAGACGGTCCGCAAGGTCCTGACCCCGCCGCCGGTCAGCAGCTCGACGATGCGCTCCCCGGCCGGCTTGCGGACCGAGGCGCCGCAGTCGGGGCAGGTGAACGAGTAGAAAGTCGTGCGGCTGGTGGCGCCGATCGCCAGGCGCAGGGCCGCGGCGGCGAGTTCGAAGCTGCCGCGGCAGTCCGGGCAGCCCGCCCTGAACATCACCGGGGTCACGCTTCTCATCCCGGCGAAGGCGGCCGCCACCGACATGCCGCCCGCACCAGACACCGACGACTCGCTCAAAGCCCCTGCTCCTCTTCCCTAGGCCGATCGCCTCCGGGGCCCCGCGGCCGACGCCCCGTCCAGCTCACTCCCGCCCGCCGGACCACCCGTCGTGAACCGCAGGCCCGCCGTGCGGGACCTTCGCCTCGACGCCGTCGTACGCCGCCAGCGCCTCACGGGCCGCCTGGCGGGCACTGTCGGCGAGCTCGGGCGGCGAGACGATCCGGCCGTCCCGCCCGAGCCGCAGCGCCAGCCGCCGCAGCGACGCCGGATCCGGGGTCCGCAGGGTGATACGCAGCCCGCCGTCCGCCAGCTCATCCGCACTGTCGTGCGGGTAGTACTCGGCGACCCAGCGGCCGCCCGGGCCGACCTCGACGACGACTTCCGGGTCCTCGGCGGCCGGCTGCACCAGCGCCTCCGAGAGGTCCCTGAGCTCGATCTCGGGCGGCGCGGACGGCTCGTCGAGGATCCTGATCTCGGCAACCCGGTCGAGCCGGAAGGTGCGGCGCGCCTCGGAGCGCCGGCACCAGGCCTCCACGTACGTGTGCCCGACGCTGACCAGTCGGATGGGGTCGATCTCCCGCTCGGTGAGCTCGTCACGCGCGGGCGAGTAGTAGCGGATCCACAGGCGGCGGCGCTCCGAGATCGCCCTGTCGACGTCGGCGAAGACACCGCCCTCGGCCTCGAAGGTCACCGACAGCCGGGAACTGGCGCCCGCCGCCTCACCGGCCGCGGCCTCCAGTTTGGCGTTGGCCCGCAGCAGCGCCTGCCGGTCGCTCTCCCGCAGCCCGGGCAGCGTGGACACGGCACGGGCTGCCACCAGCAGCGCCGTCGCCTCGTCGGCGGCCAGCCGCAGCGGCTCCGCTGTTTCCTCGCCGAGGGCAGCAGGGTTGTGCCACCAGATGCGCTCGCCGTCGGTGTCGATGTCGAGCAGGTCCCCGCCGCGGAAGCTGGTGCCGCACATGGGCAGCACTTCCAGGTCGGAGACGAGCTCGTCCTCACTGATGCCGAAGGCGCGCGCGACGTCCTCCACCCGGGCCCCGGGACGCTCCTTCAGATACGTCACCAGGGAGAGCATCCGCCGGGTCTGGTCGATGGCGTTCACGGGCCTGGCCGGTTTGCCTGCCACTGTCCTGCTCGCTCCCCCTCAGCCCTTGGCCACGGCACGCAGCCGGTCCACCACGTCCGCGCGCAGCTCGGCCGGCTCGAGGACCACCACGTCCGGCCCGAACTCCACCAGCCAGGCGTCCAGCCCGTGTCCGTACGGAATCTCCAACTCGTCCCAGCCGCCGCAGAGTTCCCGCACCGCGGTGGCCTTCGCCCGAAGGGGGTAGCCCGCGCCCGAGCGCAGCCGGATCAGGGCGGAGCGGTCGGCGGTCTCCCCCGCCCAGCTCGCCACGGTCTCCCGGACGGTGACGACATCGGGAATCTCCGCCGTGAACTGCCCGCTGCGGCTGCGCACCTTGCCGGTGATCCGCGACAGCCGGAAGACCCGCTCGGCGCCCCGGTCGCGGTCCCAGCCGGCCAGATACCAGTGGCCGCGCCAGCACTCCAGCGCCCACGGCTCCACATGCCGGGGCTCGGGGCGGGCGGCGGTGGCCTTGCGGTAGTCGAAGACGACCGGGCGGCGATCGCGGCAGGCCAGCATCAGCGGCTCGAATGCGACCTCGTGCACAGGGATACGGGGCTCCAGGGCGCCGTGCGCCTCGTACGGGTCGACGTCCTCGGGCAGCCCCGCCGCGCGCAGCTTCTGCAGGGCGCCGCTGGCCGCACCGGCGAGCCGGGCCTGCTGCCACACCTTGGCGGCCAGACCGAGAGCGGCGGCCTCCTCGGCGTCGAGCGTGATCGGCGGCAGGCGGTTGCTGTCGCGGCGGGCCAGATAGCCCACCTCGCCGTCGAGGTTCTCCACCGTCTCGATGACCAGGCCGAGTTCGCGCAGATCGTCCTTGTCACGCTCGAACATCCGGCTGAAGGAGTCGTCACTGCCCGCTTCGAGGTAGGCCTCGATGGACTCACGAAGCTCGCGCTTGCTGAGCGGCCGCCGCGTCCCGAGCAGACACAGCGCCAGGTTCATCAGCCGCTCGGCCTTGGCAATGGCCATCGACGCCCTTCGCCTCCCTATGGTGCTTTACGACGATGACCGTACCGCCCCGAAGTGGCGTGGCAAAAGCCGAGGGCCCATGCCCGGACAGGCATGGGCCCCAGGTGATCGGGTCCGGTCGCGGCGCCGATCAGACCGCGACGAGGTCGACCACGAAGATCAGCGTCTCGCCCGGCTTGATCGCCGGGGTCGGGCTCTGGTTGCCGTAGGCGAGGTGGGCGGGGATCGTCAGCTGACGACGGCCGCCGACCTTCATGCCCTGCACGCCGAGGTCCCAGCCCTTGATGACCCGGCCGCCACCGAGCGGGAAGCGGAACGGCGTCCCACGGTTCCAGCTCGCGTCGAACTCCTCACCGGTGCTGAAGGCGACACCCACGTAGTGGACGGTGACGGTCTGGCCCGCCTGCGCCACAGCGCCGTCGCCCTCCCAGATGTCCTTGATCTCGAGGTCCGCCGGGGGCTCGCCGCCCGGGAAGTCGATCTCGGGCTTCTCGATGCTCACGTCTCTAGCTCCTGCTTGTCTGCGGAAAGGCAACACGCACAGTCTTACATCACCGAGCGGTTACATCTTGGCCAGGATGTCGACCGTGAAGACGAGCACGGAGTCCTTCTTGATGCCGCTGCCGGCCGGCGGCTTGTCCCCGTAGCCCAGCTTCGGCGGGATCACGATGAGGACCCGGCTGCCGACCTTCTTGCCGGTCAGGCCCTGCCCCCAGCCCTTGACGACCTGCTGCAGCCCGAACGACGTCAGCGCCCCCCGGCTGTACGTCGAGTCGAACTCCTTGCCCGAGTCCCAGAACACACCCTTGTACTGCACGAGCACACTGTCCTGCGCGCCGACCACGGGGCCGTCGCCCTCGATGATGTAGTTCGCCACCAGCGTGGTGGGCGCGGGCTTCCTGGGTACGTCGATGGAGGGCGCCGCGCCGTCGGTGTTGGTGCCGACCTTGGGCAGCGCCGCGTCCTTCTGCGCCACGTGCGTGCCCTTGGCGGAGCTCTTGGCGTTGAACGTGGCCTGCACGTCCACCACGAACACCAGCGTGTCGGTGCCCTTGATGCCCGCCTGCGAGTTGCCCGACGTGCCGTACCCCCAGGTGGGCGGGACGGCCATCTGGACACGGCTGCCGGCCTTCTTGCCCGTCAGGCCGTACCGCCAGCCGTCGATGATGCTGCCCTCGGCGAGCTGGATGATCAGCGGCGTCTTGCGGTCGTAGGAGTTGTCGAAGACCTTCGCCGTGTTCCAGACCTGGCCGAGGTAGTGGGCCTGCACATAGTCGTTCTCCGCGACCGTCTTCCCCCCGCCCGCGATGAGCGTCTTGACCGCGAGGTTCTTCGACGGCTGGCCGGGGCCCTTGGCGACGGTCGGCTTCTCACCGAACTTCGTGCCCGCCGTGATCGCCGGCAGCGGCCCGTCGACGATCTTCGGCGGCGGCGCGGCGGACGTGGCCGTTGCGGAGGGCGACGGACTCGCTTCGGCCTTGCTCGAGGCGGACTTGTTGTCACCGCATCCGGCGAGTGTGACCAGTCCTGCGGGTACGGCGATGAGAAGGGAGCGTCGGCGCACGGTAAAGGCCTCGTATCGGTCGATCTTGTGGATGGCGTGCGCGCAACTCTACGGCGTGAGAAGGGCGCCGTACGGGAAACGTACGGCGCCCGTGTTGCGTTCCGGCCTTTCACCGGAACGCGTTGTTCACATAGCTCACATTCCTGCGATCAGCTTCTCCACCCGGTCGTCCACGGAACGGAACGGGTCCTTGCACAACACCGTCCGCTGCGCCTGGTCGTTGAGCTTCAGATGGACCCAGTCGACCGTGAAGTCCCGGCGCTGTTCCTGAGCCCTGCGGATGAAGTCACCGCGCAGCCGGGCCCGAGTGGTCTGCGGCGGAACGGACTTGCCCTCGAAGATCTTCAAGTCGTTGCAGATCCGCGCCGCTTGGCCCTTCCTCTCGAGCAGGTAGTACAGGCCACGACGACGGTGAATGTCGTGGTAGGCGAGGTCTATCTGCGCGACCCTCGGATGCGACATGGTCATGTTGTGCTTGGCCCGGTACCGCTCGATGAGCTTGTACTTCATCACCCAGTCGATCTCGGTGCCGATCCGGTCGAGGTCCTCGGCCTCGATCGCGTCCAGCGTGCGGCCCCACAGCTCCAGGACCTGCTCGACGGTGCCGGTGCGGATGCCGCGACGCTCGCAGAAGTCCACGGCCTTCTCGTAGTACTCGCGCTGCACCTCGAGGGCGGACGCCTCGCGGCCGCTCGCCAGACGCACCTTGCGCCGGCCCGTGATGTCATGGCTGACCTCACGGATCGCCCGGATCGGGTTCTCCAGGGTCAGGTCCCGCATCACCGTGCCCGCCTCGATCATGCGCAGCACCAGGTCGGTCGCCCCGACCTTGAGTAGCATGGTCGTCTCGGACATGTTCGAGTCGCCCACGATGACATGCAGGCGGCGGTAGCGCTCGGCGTCCGCGTGCGGCTCGTCGCGCGTGTTGATGATCGGCCTCGAACGGGTCGTCGCCGAGGAGACGCCCTCCCAGATGTGCTCGGCCCGCTGGCTGACGCAGTACACCGCGCCCCGCGGGGTCTGCAGCACCTTGCCGGCACCGCACAGAAGCTGCCTCGTGACGAGGAACGGGATGAGAATGTCCGCGAGCCGGGAGAACTCCCCGTGGCGTGCGACGAGATAGTTCTCGTGGCAGCCGTAGGAGTTGCCCGCCGAGTCGGTGTTGTTCTTGAAGAGGTAGACGTCGCCCGCGATTCCCTCCTCGTGCAGGCGTCGTTCGGCGTCCACCAGGAGTCCTTCGAGAATGCGCTCGCCCGCTTTGTCGTGGGTGACCAGTTCGGTCACGTTGTCACATTCCGGTGTCGCGTATTCCGGATGTGAGCCCACGTCGAGATAGAGGCGGGCGCCGTTTCGCAGAAAGACATTGCTGCTGCGGCCCCATGACACGACACGGCGGAAGAGGTACCGCGCCACCTCGTCGGGAGACAGGCGGCGCTGTCCCCTGAACGTACACGTGACGCCGTACTCGTTCTCCAGCCCGAAAATGCGGCGGTCCATGACTGAACATTACGCCCGATCCCCTGAGCTGAAACGGGGTTCGACGGCACGGTTTGGATCATTTTCCGATGAAGCCGCAACCACCACACGCCCCGCGGGAGCTGCAAGGACCCGCCCGGTGGCCAGCAGAACCAGCAGCGCCACGGCCCCCGCGACACCCGGCACGGCGAACCCCCACACCGCCCCGCCCCGCTCGACGACCGGGCCCGCCAGGCCCGTTCCCACCGAGGAACCCACTGTGAACGTCGTCACAATCCACGAGAACGCCTCGGTGACCGTCCCGCGCGGCGCATGCCGGTCGACGAGGACGAACGCACACGCGAGACACGGCGCGAGGAAGAGCCCCGCAACCGCCGCGAGCACCGTCATCGCCACCGGACCCGGCATCAGAGTGAGCGGCAGATAACACACCGCCAGAAGCGCCACCAGCACCCGCAGTCGCCGCTCCGGCGCACCACTCCACTGCCGCGCCCCGTACGCCGTACCACCCACGAGAGCCCCGAGGCCGATCGCCGCCATCAGCCAGCCGTACACCGCATCCCCGCCGTGGCCGTCCGCATACGCCACGGCCGCGACCGCAATGGAGCCGAGCGCCATCCCCACCGCCAGAAACGCACCCAGCAGCACCAGCAGTCCCGGCGAGCGCAGCGCACCCAGCCAGTGCGCCGCACGCGGCGCCGAACGCCACTCCCGTGAAGGCGGCGACAGCACCACCGACAAGGCGCCCAGCACCCCGACGACATTGACGAGCACCAGTGCCACCTGCGCCGACCACAGCGACACGCACAGCGTCACCAGCAACGGGCCGACGGTGAACATGACTTCCTGGGCGACGGCATCCAACGCGTACGCCGTCTGCACCTGACCCTCGCCGGGCAGCACCGACGACCACAGCGCCCGCAGACCGCCCTCCAGGGGAGGCGTGAACAGCCCGGCAAGCGCCACGCACACGTACGCGAGCGCCGGCGGATCGATGCCGACGAAGGCAAACCCGGACATGGCCAGCGCGGAACCGAGCGCGGCGGGCAGCTGGACACGTGGCTGCCCGTACAGATCCACCAGCCGCCCCAGCAACGGCTGCCCGACGGCGTTGGCGACCCCGTACACCGCCGCGAGCGCCCCGGCCAGGCTGTAGCTTCCGCCCTCCGCCCGCACGAACAGCACCACCGCGATCGGGGCGACCGCACACGGCAGCCGGCCCACCAGCGTGCCGGCGAGCAGACGCGCGGCGTACCGAGCCCTGAGGATCTCCACGTATCCCGCAGCCATGTCCGCTTCCCCTCACCCGTGCCGACGCCGGAGGTTTTACGTATAACCTCCGTTCTCATACGTACCATGTGCGCTGTTCACGAGTCCAGACGACCAGGAGCGAGCCGAAGGGCCGAAGCGCCCCCTAGGCGAACGACCGGAAGACAAGGAGCAGGCCCACGGTGGCACCCGGCAGCACCCGCCCCACCAGCCGCGACGTCGCCCAGGCCGCCGGGGTCTCCCAGGCCGCGGTCTCCCTGGTACTCGGCGACAAATGGCGCGGCCGCGTCTCACAGGCCACCGCCGAACGCGTCCGCGAAGCCGCCCGCGACCTCGGCTACCGGCCCAACCTCGCCGCCCGCAACCTCCGCCTGGGCCGCACCCGCACCGTCCTCCTCGTGGTCCCGGCCCTGACCACGGAGTTCTTCGCCGGCGTGTACACAGGCGCCGCCCGCGTCGCCGCCGACCACGGCTTCGGCGTCGTCCTCTACCCCTCCCCCGAAGGCATCGGCCCCGCCCGCGACCCCTTCGCCTCCGCCCAGGCCGCCCTCGACGGCGTCATCGCCTCCTCCATGGCCGCCGACGCCCTCACCGCCATCCGCGGCGACCAACTCCCCCTCGTGATGCTCGACAGCGACCCGAAGGGCAGCCTCGGCGCGGCCACCGTGAACCTCGACATCGCGGACGGCGTCAGACAGGTCGCCGAACACCTGTTGGGCCTGGGCCACCGCCACTTCCTGCACCTGGCGGCGGACGTGGCGTCCTGGACCTTCGAGGTACGCGCCCATGAACTGGCCGCCCGGGTCGGCGCCGTCCCGGACACATCCGTACGGACCACCCGCGCACCGATCTCCATCGAAGGCGCCCTGACCGCCGCCGAAGCAGCCCTGTCCGCCCCGGGACCCCGGCCCACCGCCCTGGTCTGCGACGACGACAAACTCGCCGCCGGCGCCTACAAAGCCGCCCGCCGACTCGGCCTGCGCATCCCCGACGACATCTCCGTCACCGGCCTCGACGACCTCGCCCTCGCCACCGCCCTCGACCCCGAACTCACGACCGTACGCCTGGACGCCGAGCTCTTCGGCGAACGCGGCATGAGGGCCCTGCTGGCCGTCCTGGAAGGGCGCGAGCCCGAGGCGGGCGACATCCCCGTGGAACTGGTCGTACGGGGCTCGACGGCCCCGCCCGGCACCCCCTGAACGCCCTGTGCCCCGGCCGCATCGACGACCGGGGCACACAAGGAGCGGAATGAGGGGAGGCGGGACTACTCCTCGTCCGAGCCCTCCTCCGCACTGCTCTCGGCCTCAGTGGCCGCTCCGTCGGCCTCCAGGAGCCGGGAGAGCTGACGGCCCACGATCCGCTTGAACTTCCGCGCCTGCGGCCGCGTACGGTCCAGCACCGCGACCTCCAGACGCTCGGCGGGAATCTCCCGCTGCGTGCCGTTCGTATCGCGGGACAGCGCCTGCACGGCCAGCTTCAGCCCCTCCGCGAGAGACATGCCCTCACGGTGCTGCTGATCGAGATAGGTGCTGATCTGCTCAGAATTGCCACCGACGGCGACCGACCCATGCTCGTCCACGATCGACCCGTCATGCGGCAACCGATAAATCTGATCACCCTCGGGCGTCTCCCCGACCTCGGCGACGACCAGCTCCACCTCGTACGGCTTCTCGGCCGCACTGGAGAAGATCGTGCCCAGCGTCTGGGCATACACGTTCGCAAGGCCGCGAGCCGTCACATCATCACGGTCATAGGTGTAACCACGAAGATCGGCATACCGCACACCACCGATCCGCAGATTCTCGTACTCGTTGTACTTGCCGGCGGCCGCAAAGCCGATCCGGTCATAGATCTCGCTGAACTTGTGCAGCGCACGGGACGGGTTCTCGCCGACAAAGACGATGCCGTCGGCATACTGCAACACGACCAGGCTGCGACCACGGGCGATGCCCTTACGGGCGTACTCCGCCCGGTCGGCCATGGCCTGCTGGGGTGAGACATAGAACGGCGTCGACACCGGTTATCCGTCCCTTTCTGTCGAAGTCACGCGATCACCTTCACAAGAGCCGGTCACCCGGCTACAGCAGCGCGGCCCGCGGACCGTCGGGCTGCTCCAGCCGCCGCTCCAGGATCGAACGGGCGATCTCGGAGGACTCGTCCTCGGTCAGCCGGCGGAAACCGTCCTCGGTGATCACGGTCACGATCGGATAGATCCGGCGGGCGACATCGGGACCACCGGTCGCCGAGTCGTCGTCAGCCGCGTCATACAGGGCCTGCACGACAAGCGTCGTGGCCTGATCCTCGCTCAGGTCGTCACGGAAGAGCTTCTTCATGGCACCGCGCGCGAAGATCGAACCGGAGCCCGTGGCCGCATACCCGTGCTCCTCGGAGCGGCCGCCCGTCACGTCATAGGAGAAGATGCGCCCCTTCTCACGGTCCACGTCATAACCGGCGAAGAGGGGAACCACGGCCAGGCCCTGCATGGCCATGCCGAGGTTGGAACGGATCATGGTCGAAAGACGGTTCGCCTTGCCCTCCAGCGAGAGCTGCGCCCCCTCGACCTTCTCGAAGTGCTCCAGCTCCAGCTGGAACAGCTTGACCATCTCGACAGCCAGGCCGGCGGTACCGGCGATGCCCACCGCCGAGTACTCATCGGCCGGGAACACCTTCTCGATGTCCCGCTGCGCGATGATGTTGCCCATGGTGGCGCGACGGTCACCGGCAAGCACGACACCGCCCGGGAAGGTCACGGCCACGATGGTCGTGCCGTGCGGCGCCTCGATGACGCCCTGCGTCGGGGGCAGCTGCCGGTTGCCCGGCAGCATCTCCGGCTGGTGCTCGGACAGGAAGTCCATGAAGGACGACGACCCAGGCGTCAGGAAGGCAGCTGGTAGACGCCCGGTGCTACGAGTGTTGGCTTCCACGCGATTCCTTCCACGTAAGCAGCAGCCCGCCTTATGGCATCGGGCCGATCCTTGAACTGCCCCAGTGCGGCATTGCAGCTGAAGCACAGTACGCCTCGGACCCTACCCGTCTTGCGGCAGTGATCCACATGTTCGGCCGGGGCGGACAAACATATGCAGCAGACGCCCCCTTGAGAGGCGATCAACTCGTCACGTTCGGCTTCGGTGATGCCGTACTGGCGCTTCAAATGGCCTTGCCGCCCCTGAATCGCCCGGCACGCCTTGCAGCGCGTCGACAGGCCGTCGGACGCGGTCGCGTTGCGGTGCCATTCGCTATGCGGCTTCACTTCTCCGCACGTCCGGCAGAGCTTGTGGCCGGCAGGAACATCTACCTTCTCGCGCACCGGCTTACCGAGGGCCTCCCGGCGGCGCCGGTAGTGCGCGGCACTGTACTCCGCCACGCACTCCCGGCAATGCACCTGGAGGCCGTCACTCCGATTCTTGTCACGCGCGAATGCAGCAAGCGGCAGGTCCCGCTTGCATTTCCTGCACCGCTTCGCGTCCGGATCGCCAGCCACCCTCATCCCCCGCCACCTTCAATTCGAAGGTAAAAGTGGCCCAGCGACCTTTACTGCCCACCTTTTTGCACGAAGCTTCGCACGAAATCCTCGGCATTTTCCTCGAGTACGTCATCGATCTCGTCCAGCACAGAGTCGACGTCGTCGCTCAACTTCTCCTGCCGCTCCTTGAGATCGTCCGAAGCCTGCGCATCCTGTGCCTGCTCCTCGACCTCCTCCGTGGAGCGCGTCGCCTTCTGCTGGCCGCCGCCGGTGTCCTTGGTCGCCATAACCCCTCACCCCGCTCGGTTCGACGTTCTTGATCAGACCCTACAAGCAGGGTCTGACATCGGCCCCGCAGTTGCTACAACGTACGGGGACCATCTCGATGATTCCCGGACGATGGACTTTCCACCCTGTCCGGCCGGTTCCGCCCTGGCGGTCGCTCAGCCGCCCGAGAGCACCCTGACCAGGTCTTCCGCGGTGCGGCAGCGGTCCAGGAGCTCCTTGACGTGATTTCGCGTTCCGCGAAGCGGTTCCAGGGTTGGGACGCGCTGGAGCGAGTCCCGGCCCGGGAGGTCGAAGATCACGGAGTCCCAGGAGGCGGCCGCGACGTCGTCCGCGTACTGCTCCAGGCAGCGTCCGCGGAAGTAGGCGCGGGTGTCCTCCGGTGGCTTCGTGCGGGCCCGCTCGACCTCGTTCTCGTCCAGGAGGCGCTTCATGCGGCCGCGGGCCGCGAGACGGTTGTAGAGGCCCTTTTCGGGGCGTACGTCGGCGTACTGGAGGTCGAGGAGGTGGAGCTTTGCGGCGTCCCAGTCGAGGCCGTCGCGGCGTCGGTAGCCCTCCATGAGTTCCCGCTTGGCGACCCAGTCCAGTTCGCCGGCGAGGCTCATGGGGTCGTTCTCCAGGCGGTTGAGGGTGTCCTCCCAGCGGGCCAGGACGTCCTTGGTCTGGTCGTCGGCGTCCGAGCCGAAGCGTTCCTCGACGTATTTGCGGGAGAGCTCGAAGTACTCCATCTGGAGCTGTACCGCGGTGAGTGTGCGGCCGCTGCGGAGGGTGACCAGGCGCTTGAGGGTGGGGTCGTGGGAGACCTGGTGGAGGGTGCGGACGGGCTGGTCCACGGCCAGGTCGACGGCGATGAAGCCGTCTTCGATCATGGACAGGACGAGCGCCGTCGTGCCCAGTTTCAGGTAGGTCGAGATCTCGGAGAGGTTCGCGTCGCCGATGATCACGTGCAGGCGGCGGTATTTCTCCGCATCGGCGTGCGGCTCGTCGCGCGTGTTGATGATCGGGCGCTTGAGGGTGGTCTCCAGGCCTACCTCGACCTCGAAGTAGTCGGCGCGCTGGCTGAGCTGGAAGCCGTGTTCGTGGCCGTCCTGGCCGATGCCGACGCGGCCGGCGCCGGTGACGACCTGGCGGGAGACGAAGAAGGGCGTGAGGTGGCGCACGATGTCCGAGAAGGGGGTTTCCCGTTTCATCAGGTAGTTCTCGTGCGTGCCGTAGGAGGCGCCCTTGTTGTCGGTGTTGTTCTTGTAGAGGTGGATCGGCTGGGCGCCGGGGAGTGCGGCGGCCCGTTCGGCGGCTTCGGCCATGACGCGTTCGCCGGCCTTGTCCCAGAGGACGGCGTCGCGGGGGTTGGTGACCTCGGGGGCGCTGTATTCGGGGTGTGCGTGGTCGACGTAGAGGCGTGCGCCGTTGGTGAGGATCACGTTGGCGAGGCCGATGTCCTCGTCGGTGAGCTGGCTGGCGTCGGCGGCCTCGCGGGCGAGGTCGAAGCCTCGCGCGTCGCGCAGCGGGTTCTCCTCCTCGAAGTCCCAGCGGGCCCTGCGGGCCCGGTGCATCGCCGCCGCGTAGGCGTTGACGATCTGGGACGAGGTGAGCATGGCATTGGCGTTGGGGTGGCCGGGGACGGAGATGCCGTACTCCGTCTCGATGCCCATTACTCGCCGTACGGTCATGCGGCCCTCCTTGCCCGGCGGCGCCCTCGGTCGGGGACGCTGCTCAAGTACCGCTGGCGCTCCAGTGCGTGTGCGGTGCCCGTCCCCGCACTGCGCGACTCGGCGGTACCGAAGAGCCTAGAACGGCTTTGCGCTGGTGGGGAGATCATTTGCGTCATTGCCTTGCGCGCCTCTTGTTGCGGTCTTGGCCTGAAAAACAGTCGACTGCGGGTACCCGGTGAGGGCACCCGCAGCCGCCCTGTCTTTTACAGGTACTGACCGGTGTTCGCCACCGTGTCGATGGAGCGACCGGTGTCGGCGCCCTGCTTTCCGGTGATGAGGGTGCGGATGTAGACGATCCGTTCGCCCTTCTTTCCGGAGATTCGGGCCCAGTCGTCCGGGTTGGTGGTGTTGGGCAGGTCCTCGTTCTCCTTGAACTCGTCCACGCACGCCTGGAGGAGGTGGGAGACGCGGAGACCCTTCGCGTTGTGGTCGAGGAAGTCCTTGATCGCCATCTTCTTGGCGCGGCCGACGATGTTCTCGATCATGGCGCCGGAGTTGAAGTCCTTGAAGTAGAGGACTTCCTTGTCACCGTTGGCGTAGGTGACCTCCAGGAAGCGGTTCTCCTCGGATTCCGCGTACATGTGCTCGACGGCCGTCTGGATCATGCTTTCGACGGTGGTCGTCTTGTTGCCGCCGTGCTCGCCGACGTCGTCGGCGTGCAGGGGGAGGCGTTCGGTGAGGTACTTGCCGAAGATGTCCTTGGCGGCTTCGGCGTCGGGGCGCTCGATCTTGATTTTCACATCGAGGCGGCCGGGTCGCAGGATGGCGGGGTCGATCATGTCCTCGCGGTTGGAGGCGCCGATCACGACCACGTTCTGCAGGCCTTCCACGCCGTCGATCTCGGCGAGCAGCTGGGGGACGATGGTGTTCTCCACGTCCGAGCTGACACCGGAGCCACGGGTGCGGAAGAGGGACTCCATCTCGTCGAAGAAGACGATGACGGGTGTGCCCTCGCTGGCCTTCTCCCGCGCACGTTGGAAGACGAGGCGGATCTGCCGCTCGGTCTCGCCGACGTACTTGTTCAGGAGCTCGGGGCCCTTGATGTTGAGGAAGAAGCTCTTGCCGGCGGCCTGGCCGGTCACCTCGGCGACCTTCTTGGCCAGCGAGTTGGCGACGGCCTTGGCGATGAGCGTCTTTCCGCATCCGGGGGGCCCGTACAGCAGGACGCCCTTGGGCGGCCGCAGTTCGTGCTCCTTGAACAGGTCCGGGTAGAGGTACGGCAGCTCGACCGCGTCGCGGATGGCCTCGATCTGGCCGCCGAGACCGCCGATCTGCTCGTAACCGATGTCGGGAACTTCTTCGAGGACGAGTTCCTCGACCTCGCTCTTCGGAACGATCTCGTAGACATAGCCGGATCGGGGTTCGAGCAGCAGGGCGTCACCGGGGCGGATGTTCACGTCCAGCAGTGGCTCGGCGAGCCGTACCACCCGCTCCTCATCGGTGTGCCCGAGCACCAGGGCGCGTTCGCCGTCCTCGAGGATCTCCTTGAGGGTGACGATGTCCCCGACGCGCTCGAACTCCATGGCCTCGACCACGTTGAGCGCTTCGTTGAGCATTACTTCCTGGCCGCGCCTCAGGTCTTCGAGGTCGACGCTGGGGCTGACGTTCACGCGGAGTTTGCGGCCTCCGGTGAAGATGTCGGCCGTGCCGTCCTCGTTCGCCGTGAGGAAGACTCCGAAGCCGGCCGGTGGCTGTGCGAGCCGGTCGACCTCTTCCTTGAGGGCCACGATCTGGTCGCGGGCCTCACGGAGCGTGTTGGCGAGTCGCTCGTTCTGGGCGGACACGCCGGCCAGGTTGGTCTGCAGCTCGACGATCCGCTCTTCGAGAATCCTCGTGTGTCGCGGAGAGTCGGCGAGCTTGCGTCGCAGGACGGCGATCTCCTGCTCAAGGTAGGCAATCTGCCCGGCCGGGTCGTCGGACCCTCGTCCCGGGCGGATGCCGCGGTTCATGTCGTCGTCGTGGGCTGCCACGGTCCTCACCTCCTCCAAGGGGAGCTGGACGCTTCCAGACCCTACCTGGGTGGGTGTCGATTGAAACCCCTAGATCACAAAGACGGTAGGGGCGTGTCCGATCTTGCCCCTTGCGCCGTTCCTCACGCCAGGGGAATACCCATTCATCAACCTTCGAAAGCAGGCAGTAATCGGCGATGAAGTGTTCAACACCCATCGGTGTCGAGCCTAGTTGTTGACGCCGCGCACCTGCGAACAGGAGCGTGGCGGCTTGGTGCATGGCGCTGGGCGGGCCCTGGGGGCTCCGTCGCGCGCCGTCGATGTGATGCGGTCGACAGGGCAGACTCATACGGCGGTTTTCGGCCACTGCATGGGCTTGCGCGCCGACCCGGGGGGCCTCCAGAGCATCATCCACCAGGCGAAGAGGTGTTCGAAGCGTGCGGTCCGGCGTGTTTCCGCCCATTGCTGCATGGATGTCGTTTGAAAGCCGGAATACCCACCGCCCAGGGTGGGGAAGCCGCCGGAGGTAGGGTCGAAGTGGTCAACACCCGTCGGAGCCGACCCGGTTTTCGGCGGCTCGACAGCCGAACGGCAGGAGACATGAGCGTGCAGCAGGAGGTCGCGACCGGCGGCGAGGAGCTGGAAGTCTGGATCGACCAGGACCTGTGTACCGGCGACGGCATCTGTGCCCAGTACGCGCCGGAGGTGTTCGAGTTGGACATCGACGGCCTGGCCTACGTGAAGGGCGCGGACGACGAACTACTGCAGGCCCGGGGCGCCACGACCCCCGTGCCGCTGCCGCTTCTCACGGATGTGGTGGACTCCGCCAAGGAGTGTCCGGGCGACTGCATCCATGTGCGTCAGGTTTCGGACAAGGTCGAGGTGTACGGCCCCGACGCCGAGTGACCCGGCGGACACGGAACGCCACATCTGTCTGTTTTCTCACACGCGTCGACGGCCGGCTCAGGCGCTGTGCGCACCGGCGGAAGTGGAGCGCATGAACGCGCCGTTCTTCCACTGCCACTTGGCACCCTGTGTCACGTCCGGACAGCAGCGGGGCACGTCAGTGGACGAGTAGCCGAGCAGGGTCGCCGCGACGGCTCCGTCGCGTACGGCGAAGTCGCTGACGGTGTCGCCGGCCTTGGGGTCGAGGAGGGTCGCCACCACGCGCGGCTTGCCGCCGTCCGCGGCGCGCGTGAGGACGTACACGCCGTCGGGCGGGGTGCCCATGGGGGCGTCGCAGTGCACGACGGCCACGGTTTCGGGGTTTCCGTCGCCGTCGAGGTCCCCGGTGGCCTTCTTCTGGACCACCGCTTTGACCGGCCCGCAAGCTAGAGGGAAGCTCACTCCCGCGGTGCTGGGCGCGCTCGCCGTGCGGGCGGTCCCGGCCCGGGGGTCGGCCGGCGGGGCTGCTGTCGCGGAGTTGGGCTGCAGGAGCGAGGAGAGGGCCATGACGCCTGAGACGGCCGCGGCGGTGGCGACCCAGTGGATGGGGCGGGTGTGCGTGTGTGCCAGTTCCGGGACGGCGGATTGCTGCACTAGGAGTGTCTCCCGTGAGGGCTGTGCCGGTGGGGGTGGCCTGCATCGTGCCACACGTCACAGTGCGGGGGAACGGCGGGGTGTTCGGTTCCTCGAATGAGCGATGCCGGGTTTGTTCTGTTTGTGGCGAGGTGTCAACAGAAGGGCGCTGCGGCCGAGTTGCGGATGATGTCCGGGAACTCGGCGGCAGCGCCCTTTCGTTGGGTGCGGTGTTGCGGCCGCGTCAGCGGCCGCCTCCGTCGGCGTTGGGGCCGGCGTAGTCCTCGCCGTAGGCGCCCTTGGCGGGGCGGCGGCGGCGCATGGGCGGCTCGACGCCGTCCGCGAGGCGGCGGGCGGTGAGCAGGAAGCCGGTGTGGCCGATCATCCGGTGGTCCGGGCGGACGGCCAGGCCCTCGATGTGCCAGTTGCGGATCATCGTCTCCCAGGCGGTCGGCTCGTTGAAGGAGCCGATCTCGCGGATGGACTCGACGGTCCGGGCGAGCTGCGTGGTGGTAGCGACGTAGCAGCACAGGATGCCGCCGGGGACGAGCGCCTTGGAGACGGCCTCCAGGCACTCCCAGGGGGCGAGCATGTCGAGGATGACGCGGTCGACGTCGGTGTCGGACAGGTTGTCCTGGAGGTCGCCGACGGTGAGCTGCCAGGCGGGGTGCGGGCCGCCGAAGTAGCGCTCGACGTTCTGCTGGGCGATCTCGGCGAAGTCCTCGCGGCGCTCGTAGCTGTGCAGCATGCCCTGGTCGCCGATGGCGCGCAGCAGGAAGCTGCTGAGCGAGCCGGAGCCGACGCCGGCCTCGACGACGCGGGCGCCGGGGAAGATGTCGGCGAAGGCGAGGATCTGCCCGGCGTCCTTGGGGTAGACGACGGCAGCCCCGCGGGGCATGGACAGGACGTAGTCGGGGAGCAGGGGGCGCAGCGCGAGGTAGGCGACGTTCCCGGTGGTGCGGACAACGCTGCCCTCGGGAGCGCCGATCAGTTCGTCGTGCGGGAAGGAACCCTTGTGGGTGTGGAAGTTCTTCCCGGCCTCGAGCGTGAACGTGTAGTGGCGGCCCTTGGGGTCGGTCAGCTGAACCTGGTCCCCGACCTTGAAGGGCCCGCGCCTGCGGGCGGCACCGGTCGGTTCGGACATGTGAACAGCCTACCGGGGTTTGGTGGGGCCGCCGACCACTAGGAGGGTCTGGCCATGGCCTTCACGAAGGCCCGCTCGACGTCGGCGGCGGACAGGACACCGTAGATCTCGCCGGTCTCCTCGACCACCAGGTATTCGGTGGCGGGGGTGGCGCGCAGGACGTCGAGGAGGTCTTCGCCGGCGAGTTCCGCGGAGACGCGCATGCCGTCGGTGAGGTCCTGGGCGAGGCCGCTGACGGCGACCCAGGGGCGGCGGTGTTCGGGTACGCCGACGATGGCGGCCTCGCGGACGAGCGAGAGGGGGTTGCCTTCGGGGTCGACGACGACGAGGGCGCGGGCACCGGCCGCGTTTGCGCGGCGCAGCGCCTCCGACAGGGGGGTGTCGGTCTCGACGGGGACGGCGCGGCGGGTGAGGTTGCGGGCGCGCAGTTCCGGCAGGTGTTCCCTGAGGCGGGCCATGCGCAGGCTGTTGCCGGCGCCGGTCCAGATGATCGCGGCGAGGATGGCGGCGAGCAGGGCGTCGGTGACGGTGTCCATGCCGACGCTGTCCTCGGCGGTGGTGCCGAGGGCGCCGGACTGGGTGAGCATAGGGAGACCGATGAGGACGGACACGGCGAGGGCGCGGCCGATCCAGGCGGCGGCGATGGTGCCGCTCATGGGTTTGCCGGTGATCTTCCAGACGACGGCACGGAGCATGCGGCCGCCGTCGAGGGGCAGGCCGGGCAGGAGGTTGAAGGCGGCCACGATGAGGTTGGAGATCATCAGGCCCGCGAGCAGGACGCCGGGGACGGTGCCGGGCTCGACGGGCAGCAGGGCGATGTAGAAGAGGCCCGCGAGGACGAGGGAGAAGAGCGGGCCGACGAAGGCCAGGACGAATTCGCGGCCGGGGGTCTCGGCCTCTTTCTCGATCTCGGAGACGCCGCCGAAGAACTGGAGCTGGATGCGGCGGACGGGGAGTTTGAAGCGGAGGGCCGCGACCGTGTGGGCCAGCTCGTGGACGAGGACGGAGGCGTAGAAGGCGACGGCGAAGAAGAGGGAGACGAGGTAGCGGGCCGCGCCGAGTTCGGGCAGGACGCGGTCGAGCTGGCCGCCGAAGACCCAGGTGATCAGGGCGGCGACGAGGAACCAGCTGGGCGCGACGTACACGGGCACGCCGAAGGGGCGGCCCATGAGGAGGCCGCCGCCGGGTTCCCGGGGGCGCTTGGGCGGGCGGTTCTTGGCGGTGCCGGAGTGGGCGAAGGTGCGCTCGTCCCCCGGGCTGTTCGCTGCGGTGCCGTCCGCGGGGCTCGTTTCCGGGGCGGGCGCGTCGCCTGCGGCGGGCCGGTTCTCGCGGTCGCCGCTGCTCGCGGTGTCGGTGCCGTCGTCCGGCGCCGGGTGGTCCTCGTCGGCCGTGGGGGACTGTTGGTCGGCCGGGGTGGGCGCGGGGGCGGCCGGGGCCGCTGACCCTGCGTGGTGCTCGGCCGGCTCGTCGGTGCCGGACCGCGGCTTCCCGCTCCCGCCGCTCTCGTCCACGATGTCCCCTCGTTCGAAGCGTCTTCCGCGCCTGCCGGGCGGAAGGGTCTCGGGTCGATGGTATGCGGCCGTCGGGAAGCGTCCCGCCCCGGCACCCCCTCTCTTTCCCCAGGCGTCACAGCTGTCACGGCCCACGGGCGGGTCACTGTCAGTGGCGGGCCGTATGGTCTGGGGCATGGAGACGAGTACGGAGGGCGCGGTGGAGGCCCCCAGCAGCGAGGTGACGCAGGCGGATGCGCCGGTCACGGTGGAGCCGGCGGCGGAAGCGGTGCCGCCGGTCGGCACGGCGGACGCGGTCCCGCGCGTCGCCATGGCGCCCGCCAGTCTGTCGCCCTCCCGGGCAAGTGACTTCATGCAGTGCCCCCTGCTCTACCGGTTCCGTGTCATCGACCGGCTGCCCGAGAAGCCGAGCGAGGCGGCGACCCGGGGCACGCTGGTGCATGCGGTGCTGGAGCGGCTCTTCGACGCCCCGGCCGCGGAGCGGACCGCGCCGCGCGCCAAGTCCCTGATCCCCGGGCAGTGGGACCGGCTGCGGGAGAACCGGCCGGAAGTGGTGGAGCTGTTCGAGGACGATCCGCAGGGCGAGCGGCTGGCGCGCTGGCTGGGCGAGGCGGAGCAGCTCGTCGAGCGCTGGTTCACGCTGGAGGATCCGACCCGGCTGGAGCCTGCCGAGCGGGAGCTGTTCGTGCAGGCGGAGCTGGATTCCGGGCTGATGCTGCGCGGGATCATCGACCGGGTGGACGTGGCGCCCACGGGTGAGGTGCGGATCGTCGACTACAAGACGGGCAAGGCGCCGCGGCCGGAGTACGCCGAAGGGGCGCTGTTCCAGATGAAGTTCTACGCCCTGGTGGTGTGGCGTCTGAAGAACGTGGTGCCGAGGCGGCTGCAGCTCGTGTATCTCGGCAGCGGGGACGTGTTGACCTACGACCCGGTCCTCGCCGACCTGGAGCGCGTCGAGCGCAAGCTGCTCGCGCTGTGGGAGGCGATCCGGCAGGCGACGGAGTCGGGCGACTGGCGCCCGCGCCCCACCAAGCTGTGCGGCTGGTGCGACCACCAGGCGCACTGCCCGGAATTCGGCGGTACTCCCCCGCCGTATCCGCTGCCGGTCAGAGCCGGCGAGTAGACCCCGCCGGTCGCCCGGAGGGTGGGACGGGCGGGGCAGCAGGGCGGCACGTCCGTCGGCGCCGACGGCTGCGACGGGGGTTTGTCCACCGGCTCCGAGGGCGGCGGAGTCCGTGGTCGTCTCGCAGGGCAGAATGGGGCCGGACTAGCGAAGGAGACTTACGTGGCCATCCGCGTCCTACTGGTCGACGACCAGCCGCTGCTGCGTACCGGCTTCCGGATGATCCTGGAGGCCGAGCAGGACATCGCGGTCGTCGGCGAGGCCGGAGACGGCCTCCAGGCCCTCGACCAGGTGCGGGCGCTGCAGCCCGACGTGGTCCTGATGGACATCCGTATGCCTCGCATGGACGGGGTGGAGGCGACCCGGCAGATCACCGGGCCCGGGCGGGACGGTCCGGCGAAGGTGCTGGTGCTGACCACGTTCGACCTCGACGAGTACGTGGTGGAGGCGCTGCGGGCGGGTGCCAGCGGCTTTCTGCTGAAGGACGCGCCGGCCAACGAGCTGGTGCAGGCGATCCGGGTGGTGGCCGGCGGTGAGGCCATGCTGGCGCCGAGCATCACCCGGCGGCTGCTGGACAAGTACGCCACGCATCTGCCCTCCGGGGACGAGCCCGTGCCGGACACGCTGCACACGCTGACCGAACGCGAGGTGGAGGTGCTCAAGCTGGTGGCCCGCGGGCTGTCCAACGCGGAGATCGCCGCCGATCTGTTCGTCAGCGAGACCACCGTCAAGACGCACGTGGGCCATGTGCTGACGAAGCTGGGGCTGCGTGACCGGGTGCAGGCCGCGGTGTATGCGTACGAGAGTGGGCTGGTGCGGCCCGGCGCGCAGTAGCGGCAGTTGTACGACCGAAGGGCGCCCTCTCGCGCGGAGGGCGCCCTTCGTCTTCGTACGGCTGTCGTTCAGCCCTTGCTGAGTTCCCAGAAGCGGAAGACCGTCGAGGCGTCGAGGCAGTACTCGAGGCCGTAGACGTTCTGGCGGGTGACCGCGTACTGCTTGGCCTGCCAGACCGGGAGGACGGGCAGCTGGTCGGCGACGATGTCCTGCAGCCTGCCGTAGTCGTTGTCGGTCGCGGCGCGGTCGCTCTCGGCGGCGGTGCGCGGGATGAGGGTGCCGGTGATCGTGCTGTTGCTGTAGTGGTTGCTCAGTACGTTGCCCCGGCCGAAGAACGGCGCCGTGAAGTTGTCGGCGTCCGGGTAGTCGGGCACCCAGCCCTTCACGTACACGCCGTACTTGCCCTTGGCGATGTCCTTCTCGTACTGGTCGAAGGCGACGGACTTGACGTCGGCGTCGAAGAGGCCGCTGGCGTTGAGCTGCCCGGCGATCGCCTTCAGCTCCTGGTCGGTGGCCGGGCCGTAGCGCGACGGGGTGGACCAGAGGGTCAGCTTGACCTTGCCGGTGATGCCCTCGTTCCTCAGGGCCGCGGCGGCCTTGGCGGGTGAGGGGCTGGCGCCGTAGGTGTCGAAGAAGGCCGTGTTGTGGCCTGCGATGCCCGCCGGGATGATCGAGTACAGCGGGGTGGCCGTGCCCTGGTAGACGTCCTTGATGAGGGCGTCGCGGTCGAGCAGGTAGGCGATGGCCTTGCGCACGCCGAGCTTTCCGGCGACCGGGTCCTTCATGTTGAAGACCAGGTGCTGGACCTCGGCACTGCTGCCCTCGACGACCTCGGCCTTGGAGCTGTTGTCGGCGTTCTCGATGCCGGCGATGTCGCCCGCGCTCAGACCCCGGTAGGCGATGTCGATCCTGCCGTCGAGCAGCGCCTTCTTCAGGGCGGACGGTTTGCCGTGGAAGAACTGCAGCGTCACGCCGGAGTTCTTCGTCTTCGCGTTGCCCTTGTAGTTGCCGTTGACGGAGAAGACGGCCTTGTCGTCGCCGTACGAGTCCAGCTTGTACGGGCCGGAGCCGACCGCCTTGCCGTCCTTGCGCAGCTTGTTCCCGTCGTACTGGGTGTGGTCGACGATGGAACCCGCACCGGAGGCGATCTTGCTCGGGAAGGTGGCGTCGGGCACCTTCAGCCGGAAGACGACGGTCTTGGCGTCGGGCGCCTCCACCTTGTCCAGCATGGGGAACATGATGGCCGGACCGGCGGCGTCGTTGATCTTGAGCATGCGGTCGAAGGAGAACTTGACGTCCTCGGAGGTGAGCGGGTCACCGTTGCTGAACTTGAGGCCGTCCTTGAGCGTGCACCGGTAGACCTTGGTGGACGTGTCGGTGAAGGCGCAGGACTTGGCGGCCTCCGGCTCGGGCTCCGTGCCTCCGTCGGGGAAGCTGAGCAGCGACTGGAAGACGTTGTCGAACAACAGCCAGGAACCCGGGTCGTAACCGGAGGCGGGGTCGGTCGCCAGGACGTCGTCCGACATTCCCATGACGACGGATGAGCCGGTCCCCCCGGAGTCCGAGCTGCCCGTTCCGCAGCCGGTCAAAAGGCCGGAGGCCAGCCCCGCCACTACGGGCAGGACCGGCCACTGGTTACGCATGTTCACTGCTTGCGCCTTCTCGTCGGGTTCGGAACCCCGGGGCCACACTCCCCGGGCCCCGGGCACGAGAGAGATCAGCCGCTCACGCCACGGCCGAGCTCCCACAGCTGAAGGGTCGAGGAGGAGTTGAGCGCGTACGCGGTCCCCGTGACGCCGGTGCGGGCGGCGACGTACTGCTTGCCCTGCCACAGCGGCAGGATCGGGACGTCGTCGGCCACGGTGTCCTGGATCTCGGTCAGGTTGGAGGAGGCTGCGAGGCGGTCGGCCTCGCGGCGGGAAGCCGGGATCAGGGTGTTGATGATCTTGCTGTTGCGGTAGGGCAACTTGAGGAAGTTGTCCGTGTCGAGGAACGGCGCGAGGTAGTTGTCGGCGTCCGGGAAGTCCGGGAACCAGCCCATGCCCCAGACGTCGTACTTGCCCTTGCGCTCGGCCGGGACGAAGGTCGTCCAGGGGGAGCCCTGGATGTCCACGTTGAAGAGCCCGCTGTCGTTGAGCTGCTTCTGAAGGACCTCGAACTCCTTCTTGGTGCCCGAGCCGTAGTGGTCGGTCGTGTAGTGCAGCGTCAGCTTGACCGGGGTGGTGATGTTGGCGGCGGTCAGCAGGGCCTTGGCCTTGGCGGTGCTGGGGTCGCCGTACTTGTTGAAGAACGAGTTGGAGTGGCCGGTGATGCTCGCCGGGACCAGCGAGTACAGCGGCTCGGCCTGGGTGCCGTACACCTTGGCGACGAGCTCACCGCGGTTGATCAGCTGGGCCATCGCCTGGCGGACGGCCTTGTTCTTCACGGTCGGCGCGTTGGTGTTGAAGGCGAGGTAGCGGATCTCCAGACCCGCCATCTCGACCAGGTCCTCGTTGCTGTCCGTGCCGGCGGACAGCTTCTGGATCTGCTCCGGGGCCATGGTGCGGGTCATGACGTCGATGTCACCCTTGTCCAGGGCCTTGCCCATCGCGTCGGCGTCCGCGTAGGAGATCATGTCGACCTTGGAGTTGTTCACCTTCAGCGTCCCCTTGTAGTTGGGGTTCTTGGTGAACGTGGCCTTGACGATCTCGTCGTTCTTGACGTCGGCGGAAAGGGTGTACGGACCGGATCCGTCGACGCCGAAGCCGTCGCGCAGCTTGTTCTTCTGGTAGTCGGCGGGGTTGACGATGCCCGCGACCGGAGTCGACAGCTTGTACGGGAAGGTGGCGTCCGCGGTCTTCAGGTGGAAGATGACCTGGTTGTCGCCCTGCGTCTCGACGGTCTGGATGGTGTTGAGCAGGGCAGACACGCCGGAGTCGGCCTTGATGGCGAGGGCGCGGTCGATGGAGAACTTCACATCGGCCGCGGTGATCTTGTCGCCGTTGGAGAACTTCAGGCCGTCGCGCAGCGTGCAGGCGTAGCGCTCGTTGCCCGAGTCGGTGAAGCCGCAGCTCTGCGCGGCCTCGGGCACGGGGTCGCCCTCGCCCTTCGGCTGGATCATCAGGGTCTGCACGGTCTGGCGCAGGATGTTCCAGGTGCCGACGTCGTACGCGTACGCCGGATCGAGCGGCGCGGGTGCGTCCTTCGTGGCGGTGAACCGGTCCGTGGTGCCGACGGCGATCGCGTCCCCGCCGCTGCCGCTGCTGTCGGAACTGCCACAGGCGGCGAGCACGGGCGCGAGCAGGCCGACCACGGCCGGCAGCACCAAAGTCTTGCGGTTCATGCTCGTGTTTCTCCAGAGCTGTTCAGGTCCGTGTATCCGGCATGCAGGGGTGTCGCGGCGGATCACGGGGGTAGAGGCGATGGTTCTCGCGACGAGATTAGTCCGCACCAGCACGGCGGTTCGCAGTCACCGGAGTTGAGCCCCCATCACGCAGCGAAACCGGTTGCGGACAGACCGAAAACCCGACCCGGGAAGGATTCGTGCAGCGTTCCATCAATCGGGACACAAGGGCACGTCCCCGCACCCCGAACCGGGGCGAAGAGCACAGCCCGCACGACCTGTCGAGGCCCGGGTGAGTGGGGAACCTCACATTACCAAGGGCCGGGGTGGGCATCGGAATTGGGCCGTCCACCACGCTCCGAATTCCTTCGTACACCAGCCCTGGGAATTCATGTCCTATCACCTCTGCACGCTGGGTGAACGCTCAGCGCATTTCCGTCATCAAGTGGCGATCAGCGGGTGATCAGAGCGTGATCAGTCCGCGCAGAAATGCCAGGTCGACGTCTTCGAGGGAGGTGACGACGGTGCGCCGGGCGGCAGGGGCGATGGGGGCGACGGAGGGCACCGCGACCACATGGCAGCCGGCGGCCTCGGCCGAGGCGACACCGGTCGCGGTGTCCTCGACGACCGCGCATCTGGCCGGGTCCACGCCGAGTCCGGCGGCCGCGGTCAGATACGGGTCGGGGTGCGGCTTGGTGCGCGGCACCTCGTCGCCGGCCACCGAGAGCGCGAAGTGCTGGGGGCCGAGCGAGGTGAGCACGCGGTCGATGATGCGCCGGTGGGAGGCGGAGACCAGGGCGGTGGGGATCTCGTACTCGGAGAGTTCGGCGAGCAGCCTGGCGGCGCCCGGCATCAGTGGCAGGGCGCGGTCGATGCGGTCCTCGAAGCCCTGGTTGAGCAGCACCGTGAGCTCGGCGAGGGCGATGTCGGCACCGGTGGCCTCGATCAGGAACCCCGCGCTGCGGGTCATGGGACCGCCGACCACGACATGGCGCCAGGTGTCGTCCAGGGTGTGGCCGAGGCCGGCGAAGACCTCGACCTCGACGTCCCACCAGAACCCCTCGGTGTCCACGAGGGTTCCGTCCATGTCGAGGAGTACGGCCTGCAGGGCTGAGCCTTCGGCCGTACGGGTTCCGAGCGCGGGGACCGTACTGGTCATCCGGGCGCACCTCCTTGAGGGGCGAGCAGGCCGGTTCCCGCGCGGGGAACCGGCCTGCAGTGGACCGACCAGTGTACGACGGTCGCGGCCGAAGCGCCTCGTTTATCCGGCGTGGCGCGGGGCACACCGTGTATACCGCCGGGGGCCGCCGTGACGTGCGTCGATGTGCCGTCGGGCAAGTCTGTTGGGCGGCCTTTCCGACGGGTTTTTCAGCGGGCGTTGAAGTACTTCGCCTCGGGGTGGTGGATCACGATCGCGTCGGTGGACTGCTCCGGGTGGAGCTGGAACTCCTCGGAGAGGTGGACGCCGATGCGCTCCGGCTGGAGCAGGTCGGCGATCTTGGCGCGGTCCTCCAGGTCGGGGCAGGCGCCGTAGCCCAGGGAGAAGCGGGCGCCCCGGTACTTCAGGGCGAACATGTCCTCCATCTGGCTCGGGTCCTCGCCCGCGAAGCCCAGTTCCGAACGCACGCGCGCGTGCCAGTACTCGGCGAGCGCCTCCGCCAACTGGACGGACAGACCGTGGAGTTCGAGGTAGTCGCGGTAGGCGTTGGCCTCGAACATGCGGGCCGTCTCCTCGCCGATGCGCGAGCCGACGGTGACGACCTGCAGACCGACGACGTCGGTCTCCCCCGCCTCCTCCGGGCGGAAGAAGTCCGCGAGGCACAGTCGGCGGCCGCGGCGCTGACGCGGGAAGGTGAAGCGGGTGCGCTCGTTGCCCTGCTCGTCCAGGATGATCAGGTCGTCGTCCTTGGAGACGCAGGGGAAGTAGCCGTAGACCACGGCCGCTTCCAGCAGGTTGTCGGTCTGCAGCCGGTCCAGCAGACCGCGCAGCCGCGGCCGGCCGTCGGTCTCGACGAGCTCCTCGTACGTCGGTCCCTCACCGGTGCGGGCCTGCTTGAGGCCCCACTGGCCCTTGAAGAGGGCGCCCTCGTCCAGCCAGCTCGCGTACTCCTTGAGCTGGATGCCCTTGACGACGCGGGTGTCCCAGAACGGCGGGGTGGGGATGGGGTTGTCGGTGGCGACGTCGGAGCGGACATGCCCCTCCTCCGGGCGCTCCTCCACCTCGACCGTCGCCGCCCTGACCCGGCGCTGCTTCAGCTCGGGCAGTTTGGCACCGGGCACCCCGCGCTTGACCCCGATCAGCGCGTCCATCAGGCGCAGGCCCTCGAAGGCGTCCCGGGCGTAGCGGACCTCACCCTGGTAGATCTCGTGCAGGTCCTGCTCGACGTAGGCGCGGGTGAGGGCCGCGCCGCCGAGGATGACCGGGAAGTTCGCCGCGAGGCCTCGCTGGTTGAGCTCCTCCAGGTTCTCCTTCATGATCACCGTGGACTTGACCAGGAGCCCGGACATCCCGATGACGTCGGCGCGGTGCTCCTCGGCGGCCTCCAGGATCGCGGAGACGGGCTGCTTGATGCCGAGGTTGACGACGTTGTAGCCGTTGTTGGACAGGATGATGTCGACGAGGTTCTTGCCGATGTCGTGCACGTCGCCGCGCACGGTGGCCAGCACGATGGTGCCCTTGCCCTCGGCGTCCGACTTCTCCATGTGCGGTTCGAGATGGGCGACCGCGGTCTTCATGACCTCCGCGGACTGCAGCACGAACGGCAGCTGCATCTGGCCGGAGCCGAACAGCTCGCCGACGACCTTCATGCCGTCCAGGAGTGTCTCGTTGACGATGTCGAGGGCCTTGCGGGTCTGCAGGGCCTCGTCGAGGTCGGCCTCCAGGCCGTTCTTCTCGCCGTCGATGATGCGGCGCTTGAGGCGCTCATCCAGCGGCAGCGCGGCCAGTTCCTCGGCCTTGCCCGCCTTCAGGGACTTCGCCGTGGCGCCCTCGAACAGGGCCATCAGCTTCTGCAGCGGGTCGTAGCCCTCGCTGCGACGGTCGTGGATCAGGTCGAGGGCAGTGGTGACCTCTTCCTCGCTGAACCGGGCGATCGGCAGGATCTTCGAGGCGTGCACGATCGCCGAGTCCAGGCCCGCCTTGACGCACTCGTCGAGGAAGACGGAGTTGAGCAGGATGCGCGCCGCCGGGTTGAGGCCGAAGGAGATGTTGGACAGGCCCAGCGTGGTCTGTACGTCCGGGTGGCGCCGCTTGAGCTCGCGGATCGCCTCGATGGTGGCGATGCCGTCCTTGCGGGACTCCTCCTGACCGGTGCAGATGGTGAAGGTCAGGGTGTCGATGAGGATGTCCGACTCGTGGATGCCCCAGTTGCCGGTCAGGTCGTCGATGAGCCGTTCGGCGATCTCGACCTTCTTCTCCGGGGTGCGGGCCTGGCCCTCCTCGTCGATGGTCAGCGCGATCAGCGCGGCGCCGTGCTCCTGGGCGAGCTTGGTGACCTTCGCGAAGCGGGACTCGGGGCCGTCGCCGTCCTCGTAGTTGACGGAGTTGATGACCGCGCGCCCGCCGAGCTTCTCCAGGCCCGCCTTGATGACGTCGACCTCGGTGGAGTCCAGCACGATCGGCAGGGTGGAGGCGGTGGCGAAGCGGCCGGCCAGCTCCTCCATGTCGGCGACGCCGTCCCGGCCGACGTAGTCCACACACAGGTCCAGCATGTGGGCGCCCTCGCGGATCTGGTCGCGGGCCATCTCCACACAGTCGTCCCAGCGGCCGGCCAGCATGGCCTCGCGGAACTTCTTCGAGCCGTTGGCATTGGTGCGCTCGCCGATGGCCAGGTACGAGGTGTCCTGGCGGAACGGCACGGTCTGGTAGAGGGAGGCGGCGCCCGGCTCGGGCTGCGGGTTGCGTTCGCCCGGGGCGAGGTCGCGGACCCGCTCGACGACCTGGCGCAGGTGCTCGGGGGTGGTGCCGCAGCAGCCACCGATGAGGGAGAGGCCGTAGTCGCGGACGAAGTTCTCCTGCGCGTCGGCCAGGCCCTCGGGGCCGAGCGGGAAGTGCGCGCCGTCCTTGGTGAGCACCGGCAGGCCCGCGTTCGGCATGCACAGCAGCGGGATGCGGGAGTGCCGGGTGAGGTAGCGCAGGTGCTCGCTCATCTCGGCCGGGCCGGTCGAGCAGTTCAGGCCGATCATGTCGATGCCCAGCGGCTCCAGGGCCGTCAGCGCGGCGCCGATCTCCGAGCCGAGCAGCATGGTGCCGGTCGTCTCGAAGGCCATCGACACCAGCAGCGGCACATCCGTGCCGGTCGCCTCCATGGCACGGCGGGCTCCGAGCACCGAGGCCTTGGTCTGCAGCAGGTCCTGGGTGGTCTCGACGATCAGGGCGTCCGCGCCGCCCGCGAGCAGGCCCTCGGCGTTGGCCTGGTAGCCGTCGCGGATCGTGGCGTAGCCGACGTGGCCGAGCGTCGGCAGCTTGGTGCCGGGGCCGATCGAACCCAGTACCCAGCGGGTACGGCCGTCGCGGGCCGCGAACTCGTCCGCCACCTCGCGGGCGATCCGCGCGCCCGCCTCCGACAGCTCGTGCACCCGGTCCGCGATGTCGTACTCGGACGCGGCCGTGTGGTTGGCGCCGAAGGTGTTGGTCTCGACGCAGTCGACGTCCGCCGCGAAGTACTCCTCGTGGACGGAGCGGACGATGTCCGGCCGGGTGAGGTTGAGGATCTCGTTGCAGCCCTCGAGGTTCTCGAAGTCCTCGAGGGTGGGGTCCTGCGCCTGCAGCATGGTGCCCATCGCTCCGTCGGCGACCACCACTCGGGTGGCGAGCGCCTCGCGGAGCGCGGACACACGGGTCCGGCTGTCGGCGGAAGGGGTCAGCGGCGACGAGGCCATGAAGGGGCTCCCTTAGGGTGCGACGGCTGTCGGCTTTGCGGCGGTCCGCGGAACTCTCCGCGGTGGGCGCACCCCGCCAGGGTAACCGGGTCGGCCGGGGATGGTCAGGGGCGTCCACGGGACGGACGAGGATGACGAGCAGGTCACTCCCGGGATACCAGTGACACAACACAACCCGACGGATGCGCACCGACCATTAGCGGGAGGTCGGCATCGACCGGTAGTGTTCGACATTGCCGAACAGCGGCAGCGGCGTCGCACGTCGACGGTCGAAGGGGACGGAGGCAGTACGGCGATGGCACGGAACATCCAGTCGCTCGAACGGGCGGCCGCGATGCTGCGGCTGCTCGCGGGCGGCGAGCGACGGCTCGGCCTCTCGGACATCGCCTCGTCACTGGGCCTCGCCAAGGGCACCGCCCACGGGATTCTGCGCACCCTCCAGCAGGAGGGTTTCGTCGAGCAGGACGACGCCTCCGGGCGCTATCAGCTGGGCGCCGAGCTGCTGCGCCTGGGCACCACCTATCTCGACGTGCACGAGCTGCGGGCGCGCGCCCTGGTGTGGACGGACGACCTGGCCCGGTCCAGCGGGGAGAGCGTGTATCTCGGCGTCCTGCACCAGCAGGGCGTACTGATCGTGCACCATGTCTTCCGGCCCGACGACAGCCGTCAAGTGCTGGAGATAGGGGCCATGCAGCCCCTGCACTCCACGGCCCTGGGCAAGGTCCTGTCGGCATACGACCCGGTCGCGCACAGCGAGGCCATCGAGGCCGACCGCAAGCCCTTCACCGACCGGACCGTGTGCGAGCAGGAGGACTTCGAGCACATCCTCGACATCTCGCGGGCGCGTGGCTACGCGGCCGACGTCGAGGAGACCTGGGAGGGTGTCGCTTCCGTGGCCGCACCCATCCACGACCGGCGGCGGATGCCGGTGGGCGCGGTGGGCATCACCGGCGCCGTGGAGCGGATGTGCCGGGCCGACGAGAAGGACGCGCTGCGTCCGGAGCTGATCGCCGCGGTGCGGGACTGCGCCCGCGCGGTCTCGCGGGACCTGGGCGCCGGGCGGTTCTGACAGGCGCAGCAGGAGGCAGAAGAGGGCCGGGACGTCGGGTGGCGCCCCGGCCTCTGCCGTGCCCGGGCGCCCCGGCGAACCGCCCGGTCGGTACGCCTGGTGCTTGTTACCCGTCCGTACGCATCTGACCTGCAAGATCGACAGCTCACAGCAATCGATAACGATCGCATTTTCGCCAACACAGGCCCTTGACGCACACCTGACGCCGGAGCAAGACTCCCGTCCATCGGTCGGCATTGTCGAACACCTACCGGCAATACGCGCTAGAGTGTGACAACGCCAAGGGCCGGTATTCGCTCTCACCCCGAGGGCAGCTCGAACTCCCGGAGGGACCCGGGGTTCGGTCCCCTGGACGAAGGACAAAGGAGTCGCGGGTGTCCAGCTCCGACATCTTCATCGGCGAGACCATCGGTACCGCCATACTCATCCTGCTCGGCGGCGGCGTCTGCGCCGCCGTGACGCTGAAGGCCTCCAAGGCCCGTAACGCCGGCTGGCTGGCCATCACCTTCGGGTGGGGCTTCGCGGTACTCACGGCGGTCTACACCTCGGCGCCTCTCTCCGGCGCCCACCTCAACCCGGCCGTGACGCTCGCACTCGCGCTCAAGAAGAACGGCATCGCCTGGAGCGACGTCCCGGTCTACTGGGGCGGACAGCTGCTCGGTGCCGTGATCGGTGCGGCCCTGGTCTGGGTCGCCTACTACGGCCAGTTCCACGCGCACCTCACCGACAAGGAGATCGTCGGCGGTCCGGGTGCGCAGGCCACGGCGGCCAAGGCCGTCGAGGCCCAGGAGAAGGGCGCCGGCCCGGTCCTGGGCATCTTCTCCACCGGCCCCGAGGTCCGGGTCGCCTGGCAGAACGTCGCCACGGAGGTCATCGGCACCATCGTGCTGGTGCTCGCCGTCCTCACGCAGGGCCTCAACGACAGCGGCAAGGGCCTGGGCGTCCTGGGCGCCCTGATCACCTCGCTCGTCGTCGTCTCCATCGGTCTGTCCCTCGGCGGTCCGACCGGCTACGCGATCAACCCGGCCCGTGACCTCGGTCCGCGCATCGTGCACGCCCTCCTGCCCCTGCCCAACAAGGGCGGCTCCGACTGGGGCTACGCCTGGGTCCCGGTCGTCGGTCCCCTGATCGGCGCCGCGATCGCTGCAGGCATCTACAACGTCGCTTTTGCTTAAGAGCACCAGGCTTCACCGCACTTAAACAGCACCGCGCCGTACAGACAGCCCCTATCCAAGGAACTCCAGGAGCACACCGTGACCGACGCGCACACCGCCGGCCCCTTCATCGCCGCGATCGACCAGGGCACCACCTCTTCCCGCTGCATCGTCTTCGACCGCGACGGACGTATCGTCTCCGTCGACCAGAAGGAGCACGAGCAGATCTTCCCCAAGCCGGGCTGGGTCGAGCACAACGCCAACGAGATCTGGACCAACGTCCAGGAAGTCGTCGCCGGAGCCGTCCAGAAGGCCGGCATCACCCGTGACGACATCAAGGCCATCGGCATCACCAACCAGCGCGAGACCACGCTGCTCTGGGACAAGAACACCGGTGAGCCCGTCCACAACGCCATCGTCTGGCAGGACACCCGCACCGACGCCCTGTGCAAGGAACTCGGGCGCAACGTCGGCCAGGACCGCTTCCGCCGCGAGACCGGCCTCCCGCTGGCCTCGTACTTCGCCGGTCCGAAGGCCCGCTGGCTGCTCGACAACGTCGAGGGGCTGCGGGAGCGCGCCGAGGCGGGCGACATCCTCTTCGGCACCATGGACACCTGGGTCATCTGGAACCTGACCGGTGGTGTCGACGGCGGCAAGCACTACACCGACGTCACCAACGCCTCCCGCACCATGCTGATGAACCTGCACACGCTGGAGTGGGACGAGAAGATCGCCGAGTCCATCGGCGTCCCGCTGGCGATGCTGCCGGAGATCCGCTCCTCCGCCGAGGTCTACGGCGAGATCAAGGGCGGCAAGCTGGGCGACCTGCTCGGCGGCATCCCGGTCGCCTCCGCGCTCGGCGACCAGCAGGCGGCCCTGTTCGGCCAGACCTGTTTCGCCGAGGGCGAGGCCAAGTCGACGTACGGCACCGGCACCTTCATGCTGCTGAACACCGGCGAGAAGATCATCAACTCGTACAGCGGCCTGCTGACCACCGTCGGCTACCGCATCGGCGACGACAAGCCGGTCTACGCCCTCGAGGGCTCCATCGCCGTCACCGGTTCGCTGGTGCAGTGGATGCGCGACCAGATGGGCCTGATCTCCACCGCCGCCGAGATCGAGACGCTCGCGCTCTCGGTGGAGGACAACGGCGGCGCCTACTTCGTGCCGGCCTTCTCCGGTCTGTTCGCCCCGCACTGGCGCTCCGACGCCCGCGGTGTGATCGCCGGTCTGACCCGGTACGTCACCAAGGCGCACCTCGCGCGTGCCGTCCTGGAGGCCACCGCCTGGCAGACCCGTGAGATCACGGACGCCATGACCAAGGACTCCGGCGTCGAGCTCGCGGCCCTCAAGGTCGACGGCGGCATGACCTCCAACAACCTGCTGATGCAGACCCTCTCGGACTTCCTGGACGCCCCCGTGGTGCGCCCCATGGTCGCCGAGACGACCTGCCTCGGTGCCGCCTACGCCGCCGGTCTCGCCGTCGGCTTCTGGACCAGCACCGACGACCTGCGTGCCAACTGGCGCCGGGCCGCCGAGTGGACGCCCCGCATGGACGCGGACACCCGCGACCGTGAGTACAAGACCTGGCTCAAGGCCGTCGAGCGGACCATGGGCTGGATCGAGGACGAAGAGAGCTGACGAGGGCTCCGCAAAGGCCCTCGAAAGCTCTGATGAGGAGTAAGAACCCGAAATGACCAGTCAGTCCACCCTGCAGTCCGTGCCTGCCCTGGGTACGCGCCCGGCCTCCGGCTCCAACCCGAGCCGCGCCGAGACCCGGGAGCAGCTCGCCAAGGCGTCGTACGACCTCCTCGTGATCGGCGGCGGCATCCTGGGCATCTCCACCGCCTGGCACGCCGCGCAGTCCGGCCTCAGGGTGGCGCTGGTCGACGCCGGCGACTTCGCCGGCGCCACCTCTTCCGCCTCCTCCAAGCTGCTCCACGGCGGTCTGCGCTATCTGCAGACCGGCGCGGTGAAGCTGGTGGCGGAGAACCACTTCGAGCGCCGTGCGGTGTCTCGTCAGGTGGCCCCCCACCTGGCGAACCCGCTCACGTTCTACCTCCCCGTGTACAAGGGCGGGCCGCACGGCGCTGCGAAGCTCGGGGCGGGCGTCTTCGCCTACTCCGCGCTCTCCGCGTTCGGTGACGGCGTCGGCCACCTCCTGTCCCCCGCGAAGGCGGCGCAGGACGTGCCCGAGCTGCGCACCGAGAACCTCAAGGCCGTCGCCGTCTACGGCGACGACCAGATGAACGACGCGCGCATGGCGCTGATGACGGTCCGCGCGGCCGTCGAGGCGGGCGCGGTCGTCCTCAACCACGCCGAGGTGACCGGCCTCCGGTTCACCAGGGGCCGGGTGACCGGCGCGGACCTGAAGGACCGTACGACGGGTGACGAGTTCGGCCTCAACGCCCGTCTGGTGCTGAACGCGACCGGCCCGTGGGTCGACCACCTGCGCCGTATGGAGGACCCGAATGCCGCGCCGTCGATCCGGCTGTCGAAGGGCGCGCATCTGGTCCTGAAGCGCACCTCCCCGTGGAAGGCCGCGCTCGCCACCCCCATCGACAAGTACCGCATCACCTTCGCCCTCCCCTGGGAGGACATGCTGCTTCTCGGCACGACCGACGAGGAGTTCGAGGGTGACCCGGCGGACGTCTCGGTCACCGAGAAGGACATATCCCAGATCCTGGACGAGGCCGCGTTCTCCGTCCGGGACCAGCAGCTCAGCCGTGACCTGATCACGTACTCCTTCGCCGGTCTGCGGGTGCTGCCCGGCGGCCCCGGCGACACGGCGAAGGCCAAGCGCGAGACGGTGGTCACGGAGGGCCGCGGCGGGATGCTGTCCGTCGCGGGCGGCAAGTGGACGACCTTCCGGCACATCGGCCGTACGGTGATGCAGAAGCTGGAGGCGCTGCCGGGCGCTCCGCTGGGTGACGACTTCGAGCCCATCTCCTCGCTGCCGAAGAAGCTGCCGCTGCCGGGTGTCGCCAACCCGCGTGCGGTCGCCCACCGGCTGCTGGTCGACAACCCGGCGCCCGGTCCGCGTATGGCCGCCGACACCGCCAAGCACCTGGCCACGCACTACGGTTCGCTGTCCTTCGACATCGCCCGCCTCGCCAACGAGAACCCGGAGCTGGGCGAGCGTGTCCACCCCGACGCTCCGGAGATCTGGGCGCAGGTGGTCTACGCCCGGGACAACGAGTGGGCCGAGACGGCGGACGACGTGCTGCGCCGTCGTACGACGCTGACGATCCGGGGCCTCGCCACGGACGACGTCCGCGCCAAGGTCCAGGACCTGCTCGACAAGAAGTGACCTCGCGTCGGCCCCTTCCCTGACCAGGGCCGGCACGATCGGGGACCGGTCCCTCTCCCCTAGGGGGCCGGATCCGCGAGAGGGGCGACTCCGCGCCGACGGAGCCGCCCTTTTCGCGTGCGCCCGGCGTTGTCGGTGGCGGGTGTTTTCATGGGCGCATGAACGGTGATCAGGCCGGTGCCGGGGAGCTCGCCACGCTCCGTGCGGCGTTCGGCGTGGGCAGCGGCGGGGAGTCGGCGCTCGGCTGGCAGGCGGTGCGCGCCTTCGAGGCGCAGCACGGGGTGGTGCTGCCGGAGCCGTACCGGACGTTCGTGGCGGAGGTGTCCGACGGATCGTTCCAGGGACCGCCGGAGTACGGGCTTCTGGCGCTGGCCGACCTGCCCGAGGACTGGGGGGACGACGGGGCGGGCCGGAAGCTGGGCGAGCCGTTCCCGCTTACGGCGGCATGGCTCTGGGAGGAGGATGACGGACCGTACGAGGACCCCGAGGCCGCCATCAGGCGTGTCCTCGACCACGGGTCGGTCGTGCTGGGTACCGACGGGTGCGCGATGAACTGGCATCTCGTCGTCAGCGGCCCTCACCGCGGGCACATATGGCACGTCACCGATGCGGGCGCGATGCCGTTCGGCTCGGAGTTCGGCTTCACGACCTCCGAGCCCGGCTTTGCCGGCTGGGTGAGGCACTGGGCGGCCGGCAAGGAGTGGTTCGACGGCCCGTCGGCCCGGTGAGGTGGCGAGACGGTCGAGGGGGCGGGCGCCGGCGCTCGCCCACCGGCTGGGTTCCTGGAGGCGGGCGGACGTACGGGACACCGTCGTGGACGGGCGGCTGCAGATGCGGGACCGTGACCTGAGGCCCCTCGACGAGGGCGCCGTCCTCGCCGACCTGGAGATTCTCGCCGCGAGCTGAGCATTCGGCACCCCGTTCAGCCCACTGAACCGCCATAATGACCTGATACATCGGATGTCTGAACGACAGTGCTGAACGACAGGGAGGCCGCCCATGGCAGTCACCGACGAGGCGATCGAGAAGATCAAGGGAATGATCGTCTCCGGCGCGCTGCGCCCCGGCGACCGGCTGCCCAAGGAGAGCGAACTGGCCGCCGAGTTGGGGCTGTCCCGCAACTCCCTGCGGGAGGCCGTGCGGGCCCTGTCGCTGATCAGGATCCTGGACGTGCGGCAGGGCGACGGCACCTATGTGACCAGCCTCGATCCGCAGCTGCTGCTGGAGGCGCTGAGCTTCGTCGTCGACTTCCACCGCGACGACACGGTGCTCGAGTTCCTGGCGGTGCGCCGCATCCTGGAGCCGGCCGCCACGGCGATGGCCGCGTCCAGGATCAGCGAGCAGCAACTGGACGCACTGTCTGCCCAGTTGGAGAAGCTCGGGGACACCCCGTCGGTGGAGGAGCTGGTCGCCTGCGACCTCGACTTCCACCGGGGCATCGTGCAGAGTTCCGGCAACTCGGTGCTCTGCTCGCTGCTGGACGGCCTGTCGGGGCCGACCACCCGGGCCCGCATCTGGCGCGGTCTGACCCAGGAGGACGCGGTCAGCCGCACCCTGCACGAGCACCGCGCGATCCTGGCCGCGCTGCGCGACCGGGACGCGGAGGCCGCGCGGTCCTGGGCGACCGTGCACATCGCGAGCGTGGAGCAGTGGCTTCGCTCGACGCTCTGAGCGGCTTCAGGCGCGGGGCCCGCACTGGCGATCATGGGTGTTCGAGGGCCCCGGACGGGGCAGTGATCCGTTCACTCCCCCGTGCAAGGGGGCTGCGGGCGCCCCCGCGGAACGCCGTAAGGTTGTGTGGTCAAGCGAGGGCACGTCGGAAGGAGGCCTGGGTGATCGAGCTCGAGGGGGTTCCCGAGCTGATCGACCCGGTCATGGTGGCCGCGTTCGAGGGCTGGAACGATGCCGGCGACGCCGCCTCCACCGCGGTCGCGCATCTGGACAGGGAGTGGAAGGGTGAGGTGTTCGCGGCGCTGGACGCCGAGGACTACTACGACTTCCAGGTGAACCGCCCCACGGTGTGGATGGATGCGGGCGTGCGCAAGATCACGTGGCCCACCACAAGGTTGTCGGTGGTCCGCGTCGGCGGCGAGAAGCCGCGCGATCTCGTACTCGTCCGAGGTATCGAACCGTCGATGCGGTGGCGCTCGTTCTGCAACGAGCTGCTGGGCTTCGCGCACGAACTGGGTGTGGAGCTGGTGGTGGTGCTGGGCGCCCTGCTGGGCGACACCCCGCACACCCGGCCGGTCCCCATCAGCGGCACCACGTCCGACGCGGACCTGGCGCAGCGCATGGACCTGGAGGAGACCAAGTACGAGGGCCCGACGGGCATCGTCGGTGTGCTGCAGGAGGCCTGTACGCATGCGGGCGTGCCGGCGGTGTCGCTGTGGGCGGCCGTGCCGCACTACGTGTCGCAGCCGCCGAACCCGAAGGCGACGCTGGCCCTGCTCAACCGCCTGGAGGACCTGATCGACGTGCGCATCCCGCTGGGTGAACTGCCCGAGGACGCGCGCGCCTGGCAGGTCGGCGTGGACCAGCTGGCCGCCGAGGACAGCGAGGTCGCGGAGTACGTGCAGACGCTGGAGGAAGCCCGGGACACCGCGGAGCTGCCGGAGGCGTCCGGCGAGGCGATCGCCCGGGAGTTCGAGCGCTATCTGCGGCGCCGGGACGGCTCAGGCCCGTCGAGCGGCGGACACGCGACCGCGGACGGCAGCGACAGCACGACGTATCTGCGGGACAACCCCAGCGGTCGTACGAAGCCGCCTAAGCCACCGAAGCCGGGTCCGGACGACGAGGAGTCGTCGGAGGACTAGCCGGGTGGACCGGGTTGAGGGCGGTGCGCAGCTTGCGCACCGCCCTCTTTGCGTTCGGTGGCGCCGTGCCATGGCTGTCGCCCCGTCCGATGACTGACAACTCTGCAGTCTTTGGCCGGTTTGCTACGTGACCTCTGTTTCAGGACGGATTGCACACGGTACCCAATTCAACTTGTTTTCAAACCGAGTTGGTGAATACGGTCTGGACGCCTCGCCGAGACCGTGCTTGGTTGTGCACCGATGGCGCACCCGCACGGACCGAAGGGAGCGGTACCGATGAGCGACCAGGTACAGCCGGCGCAAGGGCCGGGAACGTCCGGGCCGGGGCCCGACGGAGCGGGGTTCACCTATCGAGGAGCCGAGCGGGAACTGATCGTCGTAGCCCGTCCCGAGGCCCGGCTGCGCGCCCAGGCCGAGGGTGTCCGCTCGGCCGCGGGAGCCGACGTCTCCGCTCTCAACATGTTCCTCGGCGATGAACAGCTGGCCCTGGAGCCGCTGTTCGGCAGCGAGGAGCGGCTCCAGCAGTCCGCCGCGCCGAGCGAGGGCAACGTGCCCGACCTCGCGATGTTCTACCGGGTGCGCGGCGGCGGGAGCCGGGCGGAGGAGCTGCGCTCGCGGATCGCCGCGCTGCCGGGCATCGAGACGGCCTACATCAAGCCCGGAGCCGTACCGGCGTCCCTGGCGCAGGAGAGCGGTCGACTGAAGGAGGGTGCACCCGTCACCCCCGACTTCAGCAGCCGGCAGGGCTATCTGCGCCCCGCGCCGGAGGGGATAGACGCCCACTGGGCATGGCAGCGCCCCGGTGGGTCGGGTCAGGGGGTGACGGTCGTCGACGTCGAGGGCGCCTGGCAGTTGGGCCATGAGGACCTGGCCGCCAAGCTGGCCGGCGTCGTGGTCGGCACCCCGCTGACCGACCTCGCCTGGCGCAACCACGGCACCGCCGTGATCGGCGTGATCGGCGGCGACCGCAATGAGTACGGCGTCAACGGCATCGTGCCCGAGGCGGTGACCGCGGCCGCGTCCTTCCAGGGCATCGGCACGGCGGCCGCGATCCACGCGGCCGCCGACCGGCTCGGCCCCGGCGACGTCGTACTGGTCGAACTGCACCGCCCCGGACCGCGGTTCGAGTACGCCGAGCGCGACGACCAGCGCGGCTATGTCGCTCTGGAGTGGTGGCCGGACGACTACGCGGCCATCCGGTACGCCACCGCCAAGGGCGTCCTCGTCGTCGAAGCGGCCGGCAACGGCGGCGAGTCGCTGGACGACGCGGTCTACGAGCGCCGCCCGGACGACTTCCCCGAGTGGTGGCGCAACCCGTTCAATCCCTCCAACCAGTCCTCCGGTGCCGTCCTGGTCGGTGCGGGCGCACCGCCGCCCGGCACGCACGGCCGCGACCACGGCCCGGACCGCTCCCGGCTCGCGTTCTCCAACTACGGCGCCCGGTTGGACGCCCAGGGCTGGGGCCGCGAGGTGACGACCACCGGCGGTTTCTGGGACAAGCCCGGAGATCTGCAGGGCGGCCCCGAGGAGATCGCCTGGTACACGGACACGTTCTCCGGGACCTCCTCCGCCTCCCCCGTGGTGGTCGGCGCCCTGGCCGCACTGCAGGGCATGCTCAAGGCGGCCGGCCAGCAGCCGATGTCCCCGGAGCGTGCGCGTGACGTGCTGCGGGCCACGGGCTCCCCGCAGCAGGACGCGCCGGGCCGGCCCGCCTCCCAGCGGATCGGCAACCGGCCCGACATCAAGGCGGCGGTCACCCATCTGCTGCCGGAGGCGGTCGGCTCGGGCCAGGCCGAACGGTACTGGGACGAGCTGCTGCCCTACCCCCGTGAACTCCCGCCCCGGCTGAGGCTGTTCGTGGCCGGAGCCTGGCGGAACCTGAACCACCCGTCCCCGGAGATCCGCCAGGCGGTGCACTCCGCCTTCGCGGGGGGACGGCCCGACGTCCGAGTGTGGTTCTCGGACGACGAGATCGTCGGCCTGGTCGTCACGGGCTGACGAATCCCAACCATCAAGGGAAGGTGACAACCGCATGAGCACCACCCCGCAGATGAGCCAACTGGGACAACAGCAGGGCCAGCAGTTCCCGAGCACGTCGCCCTACCAGCAGTACCAGCAGCAGCCGTTCGGACAGCAGCAGCCCATGGGTATGGGGATGGGCATGGGCTCGCTGGAGCAGCTCCAGCAGCTCGGCCAGCAGCAGCCCTTCCAGCAGCTGCTGCAGCAGCTCGGCCAGCACCAGGGCTACGGTCAGCAGCAACAACAGCACGAGCAGCAGGTGCAGCAGCAGCTCCACCAGATCGCCCAGGTCGCCGTGCAGCACGTTCAGCAGCAGGTCCAGCAGCAGGTGCTGCAGGCCGGCATCGCGGACGGCTACATCGACGTCGTCCAGCCGCTGCCCGGGCAGCCCAGCCTCATCGCACTGCGCATCAACGGCCAGCTGAGGATCTTCGCCAACCCGAACGCCCAGACCCACGACCAGGTCCAGGAGGCCTTCGCGTTCGGCCACCAGGTGGTCGGCATCTGGGACTCCGGCTCACCGCAGGTCCTGCGCAGCATCCAGATCCGCAGGATCTGATCCACACCGGGTACTGCGTCTTCCCGGGGGACAACCCCCGGACCCCCGGCAGAAAAACAGGCCGAGCGACGTAGCCGGCGCGCCAACATCGCGCAGCAGACCCGAGCAACACGAGGGGCGCTTCCTCCACGGAGGAAGCGCCCCTTTCCCGTGCCGTGCCGGCTGCGGCTACAGGGCCACGCCCAGCAGAGCGTCCACCGCCCGCGACACGACACCGGGTGCACCGATGTCCGTACCGCCCTCGGCGCCCTGCAGGGCGGCCCAGCGGTCGACCGCGGCGAGCGCGGCGGGGGCGTCCAGGTCGTTCGCGAGGGCCTCGCGGATCTCCTCGACCAGAGCCTCGGCGGGCGGTCCGTCCGGCCGGGAGACGGCGGCGCGCCAGCGCCCCAGCCGGGCCACGGCGTCCTCGAGGACCTGGTCGGTCCACTCCCAGTCGGAGCGGTAGTGGTGGGCGAGCAGCGCCAGCCGGATCGCGGCCGGGTCCACCCCGTCGCGGCGCAGCTTGGAGACGAAGACCAGGTTGCCCTTGGACTTGGACATCTTCTCGCCGTCGAGGGCGACCATCCCGGCGTGGACGTACGCCTTGGCCATGGGGAACTCGCCGGTCAGCACCTGGGCGTGCGAGGCACCCATCTCGTGGTGCGGGAAGGCGAGGTCGGAGCCGCCGCCCTGGACGTCGAAGGTCATGCCGAGGTGGTCCAGGGCGATGGCGACGCACTCGATGTGCCAGCCGGGGCGACCGCGCCCGAGGGAGGCGCCGTCCCAGCTGGGCTCGCCCTCGCGGGCGGCCATCCACAGCATCGGGTCGAGGGGGTTCTTCTTGCCCGGCCGGTCCGGGTCGCCGCCGCGCTCGGCGGACAGCAGCCGCATGGCCGCCGTGTCCAGGCCCGACACCTTGCCGAAGTTGGGGTCGGACTCCACGGAGAAGTAGATGTCGCCGTCGAGTTCGTAGGCGGCGCCCGCGTCCCGCAGCCGCTCGACGAGCGGCACGATGCCGGGTATCGCCTCGACCGCACCTATGTAGTGCTGCGGCGGCAGCATCCGCAGGGCGGTCATGTCCTCGCGGAACAGGGCCGTCTCCTGCTCGGCGAGGGCGACCCAGTCGATGCCGTCACGGTGCGCCCGCTCCAGCAGCGGATCGTCCACGTCGGTGACGTTCTGGACGTACTGAACCTGCCGCTTGGTGTCGAGCCACACGCGCTGAACGAGGTCGAACGCGTTGTAGGTCGCCGCGTGACCCATGTGGGTCGCGTCGTACGGCGTGATGCCGCAGACGTAGATACGGGCGACGGGACCGGGGTCGAGGGAGACCGGACCGCCGGTCGCGGTGTCGTGGATCCTCAGGTCGCGGCCCTGACCAGGCAGGGCGGGGACCTCGGAAGCGGGCCAGGCATGCATGTCATGAGCCTAACCGGACGGAAGTTCCGTATACGAACCGGACCGGGCCGGATGGCCGGTAAGGCGCTCTTGCGTGATACCCGCCCATCTGCTTCTACACGGGCGGCCAGGGAATCGCAGGCCACTCGCCGCTCGGCTCAGGGTGCTTCCCCGTCTCCAGGAGTACGGCGACACGCGCGCGCGTGGCGTCGAGTTCGGCCTCCGTGATCAGGGCCGCCAGCCGCGTGGCCAGCGCTCCTTGCGCGGCCAGGGCCTCCTGGAGGGTCTTGAGGACGTCGACCGCCTCCGGGTCCAGCGGCTCCCCCGCCCACCCCCACAGCAGCGTCCTGAGCTTGTTCTCGGTGTTGAAGGTCACGCCGTGGTCGATCGCGTACAACCGGCCGTCGGCCGTGGGCAGCAGATGGCCGCCCTTGCGGTCCGCGTTGTTGATCACGGCGTCGAGCACGGCGAGCCGGCGCAGCCGCTCGTCGTCGGCGTGCACCAGCAATGCCGTCTTGCCTTCGCCGACCTCGGCGAAGCCGATCGCCTTCCAGCCCGGCTCCGGCTCCTCACCGTCGACCAGGGCGAGCAGCTCGGCCTCGGGGCTCACCTCGATCCACAGCTGGACCATCCCCTCGCCGTACGGCCCCTCCCGCAGCACGGTGGGCGGGACGAGGCCCCAGCCGGTCGCCTCGGAGACCTCGTAGGCGGCCGCCTCGCGCCGGGCGAGGTTGCCGTCGGGGAAGTCCCACAGCGGCCGCTCGCCGGCCACGGGCTTGTAGATGCAGGCCGCTTCCCGGCCCTCGTGGGAGATCGTGCAGTACAGCGCCGCGTTGGACGCCTCGCGGATCCGGCCGCGCACGGTGAGCTCGCCGTGGGTGAGCAGGTCGGCGAGCGGCTCGTCGCTCGTCACGCTCCGCGGCGGTATCCGTTCTGGCGCGGACATACGTGTCCTTCCGGGTCGAGCGGGAGGCTGCACAGTGGGCACGGCGGCCGCCCGGCGTTGACGACGTCGAGGGCGCGCTTGGCGAAGGCCCGGGCCTGCGCGCCGGTCAGCCGGACCCGCAGCATCGGGGGCCCGTTCTCCTCGTCCTGGAGGAGACGTTCCTCCGCCTCGGCGAGGTCCTCCTCGGAGTCGGCGTCGAGCTCCACGAGGGCCTGCGCCTCGACGATCATGCGCTGTTCCTCGCCGTCCCAGGCAAGGGCCATGGTGCCGACGCGGAACTCCTCCTCGACGGGCGTGTGCAGCGGATCGGTGTCGGAGATCTCGGTGGAGGCCACGGCCGGGACGGCGGCGCTGCCGCCACTGCGCCGTACGACCTCGTCGAGCAGTTCGTCCATGCGTTCGGCAAGGGCGGCGACCTGGGTCTTCTCCAGGGCCACGCTGGTCACGCGGGGACCCTCGGTGGCCTGGAGGAAGAACGTACGGCGTCCGGGCATACCGACCGTACCGGCCACGAAGCGGTCCGGGGGGTCGTAGAGGAACACCTGACGGGACACGTCCTGTCTCCTGGAATTCGTGGATCGACATCGGACCGGATGACCGCACGGCCTGCTGGTGCGGACGGGGTGCGGCGCTACTGCGACCGCTTCACCCTACTGCGCCCGACGATCACGGTGCGCCCGCACCGCCCCCGACCGTGGCGTCGCCGGCCGGGGGTTCCTCGCGCGGCGCCAGCGACGCGAAATCGCCGGTGTCACCGAGCCGTACGAGAAACGCCCTCAGACGTGTGTAACGGATCGCGGTGATGGAACACGGTTCAACGGAAATCCTCTGGAAAAGGTCGAGATGAAGTCCGAGTGCCTCCGCGACGAGCGACTTGATGATGTCGCCGTGCGAACACATCAGGTAGACGGCGTCGGCGCCGTGGTCGCGCTCCACGCGCGCGTTCCATTCTCGTACGGCTTCGGCGGCGCGGGTCTGCATCGCACGCATCGATTCGCCGCCGGGGAACGCGGCGGCCGACGGGTGCGCCTGCACGACCTCCATCAGCGGCTCGTCCTTGAGTTCGGCGAGCTTGCGGCCGGACCAGTCGCCGTAGTGGGCCTCCCCGATCCGCTCGTCGGTGTGCGCGGTGAGCTCGGGGCGGGCGTCGAGAAGCGGCCGGATGGTCTCCTGGCAGCGCTGCAGCGGGCTGCTGACGACCTCGGCGATCGGCAGCCCGGCGAGCCTGCCGGGCAGGGCGGCGGCCTGCGCGGCGCCGCGCTCGTCGAGGGCGACACCGGGCGTCCAGCCGGCGAGCACCCCCTCGGTGTTGGCGGTGGAACGTCCGTGCCGGACCAGGATCAGCGTGGGCATGCGGCCAAGAGTAGGCATACGCCGGGGTGCATCGGCGGGCCCGGGGCGGGAGAATACGCTCCGTGATCGTCGACTGCGCCATCTACCGGGACGGGCGCCGGACGGAGGGGCCCGCGGACTTCTCGCACGCGCTGGCGCAGTGCCGTCGGGGGCGCGACGCCTTCGTCTGGATCGGCCTGTACGAGCCGACGGAGAAGGAGTTCGAGCGGGTCTCGGAGGAGTTCGGGCTGCACCCGCTGGCCGTCGAGGACGCCCTGAACGCGCATCAGCGGCCCAAGCTGGAGGTGTACGACGACTCGCTGTTCATGGTCCTCAAGCCGGTCGGGTACGAGGCGAAGAGCGACATCGTCACCTCCGGGGAGGTCATGGTCTTCATCGGCGACTCGTTCGTGGTGACGGTGCGGCACGGCGAGGAGGCGCCGCTCGCGGCCGTGCGGCACCGGCTGGAGGAGGAGCCCGAAATGCTCCGGCACGGTCCCACCGCGGTGCTGTACTCCATCGCCGACGCCGTGGTCGACCACTACGTGGAGGTGGCCGACGAGCTGGGCACCGACCTGGAGGAGCTGGAGACGGAGGTGTTCTCGCCGACCGGCGGGGGCTCGCGGCACACGGCGTCCCGCATCTACGCCTTCAAACGGCAGATCCTGGAGTTCCGCAGGGCCACGGGCCCGCTGGCGCAGCCGCTGGCCAGGCTGGCGGGCGGGGGCGTCTTCAGCGCCCGGGTGCCCTTCGTACACGAGAAGGCGCAGCCCTTCTTCCGGGACGTGAGCGACCACCTGACGCGTGTGAACGAGTCCGTGGAGGGCCTGGACCGGCTGGTCTCCGACGTGCTGTCGGCGCATCTCGCGCAGATGAGCGTGCGGCAGAACGACGACATGCGGAAGATCTCCGCGTGGGCTGCCATGGCGGCGGTCCCCACGATGATCGCCGGGATCTACGGCATGAACTTCGACCACATGCCGGAGCTGCACTGGAGTGTGTCGTACCCGGCGGTGATCCTGCTGATGGCCGGCCTGGAGGTGCTGCTGTACCGCCTCTTCAAGCACCGGGGCTGGCTGTAGCTCAGGCGAACTCGGGTGCCCTCGTGGCGGGTCCGCCCAGTGCGTCGCGCCGCTCGGGCATCCGCAGGCTCACCATCCGCCGCCAGCCGGCGATCCGCTCGTAGGCGTAGACGGCGTGGATACCGGCGGCGAGCAGCGCCGACTTGGCCCGCGGCCAGCCGAGGATGCGCCCCATGTGGCCCATCACCGCGAGGCTGACGTCCCGGTAGACGCGGATCTCCGCGAGCGCGCACTCCCGCAACATGCGCTGGATGGCGCGGCCGTGTCCGGCGTACGCGAAGCGCAGCAACTCCTCGTGGCAGTAGGCCAGGTGGTTGTCCTCGTCGTCGGAGATCATCCGCACCGCGCGGCCGATGTCGGGGTGGTCGGCGAAGTGCCGGCGCAGCAGTTCCATCTGCTCGGAGGCGCGCTGCTCGGTGACCCGGCTGTGGGAGAGGTAGGTCACGATGTCCTGCACGGTGAGCCGTTCGTCGCTCCTGAGCCTGTCGTGGGGGAGACCGATGCCGTTCTTCTCCAGGAGCATCGTGTAGTCGGTCTCGGGCGGTACGGGGACGGGTTGGAGACCGCGCTTCTTCATCAGGGCGTTGAAGATCCGCCCGTGCTTGTCCTCGTCGGCGCCGTGCCGGGTGATCTTGGGGGCGAGGGCGCGTTGGCTATCGGGGACCAGCGCGGCGATCCGGCCGTTCTCCCAGCCGCCCTGGGACTCGCCGCCGGCCGCGATGGAGCAGAACAGGGCGAACGAGGCGTCGTCGTCGAGGATCTCCTGGAAAAGACTCCTGGCCGAAAGCATCGCGGGCACCTCTCTGCCGGTCTCGAACGAGTCAAATGCGGCGCTGGAGGTGCTGCAACAGCTGTGTCGGACAACTCGGCCAAAAGGAGGATCCAAGGGGTCACATCAAAGGCGTAACCGCGCGCGGCCGGGCGCGTTGTTCTCCGTGACGGCCGTGGCGGGGAAGACCCCCGAGCCCCCACCACGGCCGCAGAAACCTCTCCCCGCCGCCCCGGAGCGAGCGTCACGCCAGTCCGGCGCGCTCCAGGGCCTCGGTGCCGGCGCGGAGCGAGGCGACCCGCTCCTCCAGCGTGAAGCCGGCCGGGTTGAGACTCAGGGTGGTGACCCCGGCCGCCGCGTACTCCTTCATCCGGTCCGCGATGCGGTCCACGGAACCGAGCAGCGCCGTCTTGTCGATCAGGTCGTGCGGGATCGCGGCCGCGGCGCCCTGCTTGTCGCCGGAGAGGTACTTCTCCTGGACCTCGGCGGCCGCCGCCTCGAACCCCATGCGCTGGGCCAGCTGGTTGTAGAAGTTCTGCTTGGCGCTGCCCATGCCGCCGACGTACAGCGCGGTGTAGGGACGGAACGCGTCCGCGAGGGTGGCCACGTCCTTGTCCTCGCCGACGGACAGCGGGAGCGTCGGGCAGACGTCGAAGCCGTCGAGGGTCTTGCCCGCCTTCTCCCGCCCGGCGCGCAGGTGTTTGATCGTGGTGTCCTCGAGGTGCTCGGCCGAGGGGAAGATCAGCAGGGCGCCGTCGGCGATCTCACCGGTCTGCTCGAGGTTCTTCGGACCGATCGCGGCGATGTACAGCGGGATGTGCTCGCGCTCGGGGTGCACGGTCAGCTTGAGCGGCTTGCCCGGGCCGCCGGGCAGCGGCAGCGTCCAGTGCTCGCCCTCGAACGACAGCCGCTCGCGCGTCATCGCCTTGCGCACGATCTCGACGTACTCACGCGTGCGTGCCAGCGGCTTGTCGAACTTGACTCCGTACCAGCCCTCGGAGACCTGCGGTCCTGAGACGCCGAGGCCGAGGCGGAAGCGGCCGCCGGAGAGCGAGTCGAGGGTGGCGGCGGTCATCGCGGTCATCGCGGGCTGGCGGGCCGGGATCTGGAAGATGGCCGACCCTACGTCGATGCGCTCGGTCTGGGCGGCGACCCAGCTGAGCACGGTGGCCGCGTCCGACCCGTAGGCCTCGGCGGCCCAGCACACGGCGTACCCGAGCCGGTCGGCCTCCTTCGCGACCTCCAGGTTGTCCGCGTCCATTCCGGCACCCCAGTAGCCGAGGTTGATGCCGAGCTGCATGCCGATACCCCTTACCGATCAGTAACGTCCCTGTCGGCCAGACCCTAGCGTGCGGAAACTGGTTGTCCACAGGCCCCCACGCCGAAGGGCCGGGCCAGTAATCTCGGCGTTCATGGAGCAGAGGTACCTCGGCCGGACCGGCCTTCGCGTGTCCCGCATCGGACTCGGCACGCTCACCTGGGGCAGGGACACCGACGAGCACGATGCCGCGGACCTCTTGAAGACGTTCTGGGAGGCGGGCGGGAGCCTGGTCGACACGGCGGACGTGTACGGCGACGGGGAGGCCGAATACCTGCTCGGACGCCTCATAGAAGGCCTGGTTCCGCGCCGGGACCTGGTGATCTCGACCAAGGCGGGCAGTGTGCCGGACCCGGACCGCCGGGTCGACGGCTCGCGCGGGCACCTGCTCTCCGCGCTGGATGCCTCGCTGGCCCGGCTCGGCACGGACTACGTCGACGTCTGGCACATCCACGCCTTCGACCCGCACACCCCGCTGGAGGAGACCCTCCAGGCCCTCGACCTTGCGGTCAGCAGCGGCCGGGCGCGCTATGCCGGCGTCTCCAACTTCTGCGGCTGGCAGCTCGCCAAGGCGGCGACGTGGCAGTTGGCGGCTCCCGGGCTGCGGACCCGGCTGGCGGGCACGCAGATGGAGTACTCGCTGCTGCAGCGCGGCGTCGAGCGCGAGGTGCTGCCGGCCGCGCTGGACCTGGGCATCGGCCTGCTGCCGTCCTCGCCGCTGGGCCGCGGGGTCCTGACGGGCAAGTACCGCGGCGAGGCCGTGCCGTCCGACTCGCGCGCCGCCTCCGAGCACCTGGCGCCCTTCGTCGCGCCGTACCTCGACGACACGGCGAGCCGCATCGTGGACGCCGTGCAGACCGCGGCGGACGGGCTCGCGGTGACTCCCCTCCAGGTCGCCCTCGCGTGGATCCGCGACCGACCCGGCGTGGCCGCGCCCATCGTCGGCGCGCGCAACTCCCAGCAGCTCACGGCGGCATTGTCAGTGGAGGCCCTTAGTCTTCCTGACGAGATCTGCCGGGCGCTCGACGACGTGTCGGCGCCCGTGCACCGCTATCCCGATCACGACTGGAGCACGCTGTGAGCACGGAGCCCGAGCCCACCGAGGACGCAGAGAACGCCGAGCCGGGGACGCCGGACGCCGCGGGGCAGAGCGGCGAGGGCGTGACCGCGGCGGACGGTGACGGCGAGTCCGCCGCTCAACTGTCCGAAGCCGAGGCCGAGCTGGCGGCTCAGCAGCGGGAGCGGGAGCGGATCGAGCGGCGCAAGGCCGAGAAGACGGGGCCGGTCGAGAGCGGCGCGAAGCTCAGCGGGAAGGCCGCCGATCTGCTGGCCGCCGTCCGTGCCGTGGAGAGCGGCGCGAAGCCGCTGGACACCGTGTTCAGCGAGCCCGCTCCGCGCCGTCCCGCCCCCGAGCCCGCACCGCGGCCGCAGCCGACGCCCGCGGCCGCGCCCGCTGCTACCGCGCCGGAGGCCGTCGACGCGGTACGGCGCGTGCTGAGCGACGGCGGCGCACCGGACTCGCTCGCACCGCAGGTCGCCGCCGCTCTCGGCGAGGGCGCGGAGGACGTTCTGCGGGAGGACCCCTGGCTGCTGTTGCGCGTCGGCGGTGTACGGCCCGAGCAGGCCGACGGCTTCGCGCGGGCGCTGCTCGGCGCGGAGTGCGGTCCGGACGACGAGCGGCGGGGCCGGGCGCTGACGGGGTGGCTGCTGGAGCAGGCGGCCCTCGCCGGGCACACGGCGCTGGAGATGCCTGCGCTCACCGCGGCGCTGACCCAGCGGGGCGTGCCCGACGCCGACGCGGCCGTGCAGAGCGCTGTCGCGGAGGGCGAGGCCCTGGTCTTCCAGGACGCCCTCGACCCGACCGCTCCGGCACCGGAGACGGCCGAGGAGGCCGAGGAGCGTCCGGTACGGATCCTGGTCGGCCTCGAGCGGTACGCCCTCGCGGAGGAGAGCCTCGCCGACGGACTGGCCCGCCTGATCAACTCGGTGCCGAAGGAGGGGGGTTCGGCCGAGACCTGGGAGGACGCCGCCTCCTCCGCACCGGACTCCACCGCCGAACTCGTCCGCGCGGTCGCGGGCCACGGCCTGGTCCTGCACACCGGCGGCGAGGCCTCCCTGACCGAACCGGCAGCACTGCTGCAGACAGCCACCGCCCTCGGCCTGCGCGCCTGGGCGGCCACACACAGCCCACTGGGCCGCGACCGCTTCGCAGCGCTGTGCGCGGGGCGCCCCGTCGGGACCGTGCAGGGCCGCGCCGGAGCGAGCGGCTCGGTGCCGGGCGGCAGCGCGGCGAGTGGCGCCGCGGCGGAGCCCACCGTGACCAGCAGCGGGACACCGGAAGGCCCCGGCGTCGCCACCGTCTCCGGGCTGCTCTCCGGTGACGAGGGGCCCGGGCGGGATGCGGACGGGGCGTTGGATCTGGATCTTCTCGTTGCGCTCGACGCGCCCCAACTGGACGTCGAGACGGGGGCCCTGCTCGTCGAGTCGCTGCCCGACGGTGCCCGGCTGGTGCTGGCCGGGGATCCGGGGGTGTTGTGGTCGGCCGGGCCCGGGCGGGTGTTCGCCGATCTGCTGGCGGCGCGGGTCTGCCCCCGGATCGCCTCGCGGCGACCGGACCTCGGCCCGCTGGGCGAGCTGGTCTCCGGCGTCGGCATCGGTGAGCTCAATCAGGTCGAGGCCCCCGACAAGGAGGTCGTGATCGTCCCGGTGCGGGACGCGGGCGAGGCGGTGCACCGGACGGTGCAGCTCGTCGCCGACTCGGTGCCCCGGGCGATCGGTGTGCCGCCCGAGCAGACCGTGGTGATCACTCCGGGCCACGGCGGCGCGGCAGGCACCCGCGCGCTCAACACGGCGCTGAAGGAGCGCCTCAACCCCGGCCCCGGCCGCTTCGGCGGCTTCGACCCCGGTGACCGGATCGCCTACTCCCCCGCACCGGGCCGTACGACAACGGGCAAGGTCGTGACGGCCGACGCCGCCGGGCTGCATCTCTCGTGTGCGGGCGCCCCCGTCGTCGTACCGAAGGAGCGGGTGGAGCAGTCCGTGCGGCACGGGTGGGCGCTGACCGCGCACCAGGCGGTGGGCAACCGGTGGCCCGCGGTGGTCGTGGTGCTGCCCGGGGACGCGGCGCAGTCCCTCAGCCGTCCATGGGTCTACACGGCGTTCGGCAGGGCGGACCGCCACCTCTCCGTGGTCCACGGCGTCGACCAGGCACTCCCCCGCGCCGTGGCCGAGGTCCCGGCAAAGCCCCGCACGACCCGTCTGCCGCTGCTGCTCAGCACCCAGGTGCCGCACGCCGGCTGACCGAGGGGCCCTACCGAACGAGGCGGCTCCAGCCTCTACTCGGCGATCACCAAGGCCAGTTGGTCGGCGGAGTCGAAGCTGACGGCC
>NZ_JBFBBE010000024.1:21336-114365 GCF_040682555.1 Streptomyces sp. NPDC051172 | reverse complement strand
CGGGAAACACCGATGCCCCACCCCCGACGACCGAAAACAAAGCGACCGCCGCACCCTCTCGACCCGACGAGGCACAGCAGACCGCCGCGAACGAGCCCGCGCAGCCATCGGCCACCGGGCCCATTTCGCAGCCGGGAAACACCGATGCCCCACCCCCGACGACCGAAAACAAAGCGACCGCCGCACCCTCTCGACCCGACGAGGCACAGCAGACCGCCGCGAACGAGTCCGTACGGCCGTCAACCGCAGGGCCCGTTCCAGGGCCGGGAGGCGTCGACGCCTCGCCCGGGAGGGCGGGCAGCGGCGCGGGCGCCGTGTCTCCCCGGTCCGGCCAGGCTGCGCCCGGCGCGGACGGATGGGCAGGTGGGGGTGGCGACCGTCTCGTCGGGCTCGTGGCGGCCCTTGCGTTTCCCGAGCGGGTCGCCAAGGCCGATGGTGGCTCCTTTCTCATGGCCTCCGGGACACGCGCCGAACTCCGCGACGGCAGTCCTCTGCGTGGCGCCGACTGGATCGCGGTGGCCGTCGCGGATCGTCCTGTGGGCAAGGGGCACGCGCGCGTGCAGCTCGCCGCCGCGGTGGACGAGGGCCTGGCCCGGTCGGCGGCGGCCTCGCTGTACTCCGAGGGCCAGGAGGTCCACTGGGCCGACGGGGACGTCGTGGCACGGCGGGTGGAGCGGCTGGGGGCGATCGAGCTGACGGTGCGGCCCCTGGCGGACTCCGACCCCGTACTCGTACGCACGGCGCTCCTCGAAGGGCTGCGGCAGGAAGGGTTCGGGCTGCTCAGGTGGTCGCCCGACGCTCTCGTGCTGCGGCAGCGGCTGGCGTTTGTGCGGCTGCACCTCGGGGAGCCGTGGCCCGACGTGTCCGATGATGCGCTGCACGCGCGCGTGGACGAGTGGCTGGAGCCCGAGCTGGGCCGGGCCCGGCGGCGGGCCGACCTCGCGCGGATCGACGCGGGCCAGGCGCTCACCCGTCTGCTGCCGTGGGTCTCGGGGGAGGCTGGGCGGCTCGACGAGCTCGCCCCGGAGCGGATCGCCGTCCCCAGTGGGTCCAGGATCCGGATCGACTACGGCAACCCGGAACAGCCGGTGCTCGCCGTGAAGCTGCAGGAGATGTTCGGGCTGCACGAGTCACCCGCCGTCGCGGGGGTGCCGCTGCTGGTGCATCTGCTCTCCCCCGCCGGCCGTCCGGCCGCCGTCACGGCCGACCTCGCCTCCTTCTGGAGGGACGGCTACAAGGGCGTACGGGCGGAGCTGCGCGGCCGGTATCCGAAGCATCCGTGGCCGGAGGATCCCGCCGGCGCGGAGCCGACCCGGCACACCAATGCGCGGCTCAGGCGGTGACCGGTTGCGGCGCGGTGGACTCGGCCGGTTCCGGGTCGCCGGGGCGGCGGCTGCGGGCCTCCAGCCACAGCGACAGGGCGAGCAGCAGGACGCCGAGGGTCAGGAAGCCCCAGGGCAGATAGGACGTCATCAGCAGGACCAGGGTGCGGTTGGACTTGACCAGGGCGACCGTGTGCCTGATGTAGTCCTCGCGCATCTTGACGTGCCCGGCGAAGGCCGTGACCTTGTCCCGGCCGCCCAGGAGCGTGCCGCCACGGAGTTCCTCCTTGTGGATCTCCTCGCCGTACACGGGGGCACCGGTGACGGGCTCGACCCAGAACTTGCGGACCGTGGTGTACCAGCGGGTGGTGCCGGTCCTGGCGACCGACTCGGGGGTGATGCCCTGGACGGGCATGGTCCTGGGGAACTTGACCTTGGTCCAGGGGATGGTCTGCTCGAAGTAGTAGACCTCCAGGCCGCGGAAGTCCTGGGTGCCCTTGTAGTGGATGGGGTTGGTGGTGCGGGTCTGGGCGTCGAAGTACTCGTAGTCCCGTTTCTGGGTCAGGAAGGGCCACTTGAACTCGATGCCGGTCCGCTTCACCGGGTCGCCGTCGACCATCTCACCGGTGGCGTGGACCGGGGCCTGGCTGTGGGCGTCGAAGATGTAGCGCTCGGGGATACGGGAGACCATCTTGCCGTCGGGGCCCTGGACATAGGAGAGGCCGTCCCAGACGACGACGTCCCGCCCGGCCGTCTTCTCGATCTTCTTCGCGGCCTCCACATTGCCCTTGAGGGTCTGCACGATGGTGACCTCGGGAACCGTGCGGGCCTTCATCGTGCCGTAGTCGAGGAGGGTCGCGTTCTTCGCCTCGAGGACCATGTCCTGGTACTGGTCGGCCGGGATCTTGGCCAGGCGCGGGAAGGCGTACCAGCGCAGCAGCGGGGACAGCGCCGCGAAGAACACGGCGAAGGCGAGCAGGACCAGACTGGCCTTGCGGCGCATCTCGGCCTCCCTCCCGGGCGGTTACGGGTGTGCGGGCACCGTCGTCAGCAGCGGTTTCGGGGACGTCCTGCCCGTGGGAGTTCCCATGGCCGTGATCGTGAAGACCAGCGCGAGGGCGACGGCGAGACCGGTCGCGGCGGCGATCAGGGCGCGCATGCCTGCCTCCCCGGGGACGGGAACTGACGGGAACACCGACGAGAACTGATACATCGTCAGGTCCGGCACCGTAGCAACGGGCGAGCGAGATGAGAACACGTTGCACACACAACGACGGCGGCGGCGCCCTGTGGTCGAGGAGCGCCGCCGCCGTCGCAGGGACGATACGGGGAATTACGCGGAGGGGCTGGGTGACGGGCTGGGGCTCGTCGAGGAGTCGGGCGCCGCGACCGTCAGCTGGATGTCGAGGGTCGCACCGCCCGCGGTGGTGATGCGCAGGACGAAGTTGCCGGTGTTGTCGTCGGCGTACAGCTTCGGCAGCGTCAGCAGGCCCTTGGCGTCCGTCGTGAGGCCGGTCAGGGTGCGTACGGTCTTGCCGTCGGCGTCCTTGAAGTAGGGGCCCTTGTCGTTCTCGGTCGGGTCGAGCACCGACTTGATCAGCGTTGCGGTGACCGCGACCTTGTCGGCGACGGCGCCCTTGTAGGTGGCCTTCACCTCGGCCTGGTCGGCGAACTCGCCGCCCGGCGCGCAGGTCAGCGCGGTGTCGCTGGTGCGCACGACGCTGTCGGCGACGCGCTCCGTGACGGTGGCGGTGTAGTCGAGGCCGGTGACCGCACGGCCCACGACGGTGGCGCGGACGGTGAACTCACCGGTCTTCTCGCCCGCCTGCAGGGTGGGGGCGACGGCCACGCCGGAGCTGTTGGTGACGACCGTGGCGACGGCTTCGCCGCCGGTGAAGGTGGTGTCGGTGTCGCCGACGACGGTGAAGCGGACCCTGACCTTGCCGACCGGCTTGCCGGTCTTGGTCACGGCCTTGGTGCTGATCTTCTTCGTGAACGCGTCGCCGGCCATCGCGGTGAGCTTCGCGGTGCCCGCGTCCGCCAGGTGGTCCACGGTGTCGGTGGGAGTCGGGGTCGGGGTGGGCGAGGGGCTGCCCGGCGTGCCCGGCGTGTTCGACGGCGGTGCACTGGGGCTCGGGGAGCCGCTGCTCGGCGGCGTCGGCTTCGCGGGCGGCGTGGGCGACGGCTTGGGGTTGGCCTTCTGGTGGTCGTCGCTGCGGCCCGAAGGGACGCTGCCGCTGCCGTCCGGGATCTCGTGGGTGCCCTTGCGGTAGTACTCCAGCCACGACAGGACGGTGTGCAGGTAGTCCTGCGAGTTGTTGTAGCTGAGGATCGCCTGGTTGAGGTCGGCCGACACCGACAGGTCCCAGCCGTTGCGGCACAGGTAGTGGCCGGCGGCCAGGGCGGCGTCGTAGACGTTGTTGGGGTCCTTGACCCCGTCGCCGTTGCCGTCACGGCCCGCCCACGCCCAGGTCGACGGGATGAACTGCATGGGGCCGACGGCCTGGTCGTAGCTGCTGTTGCCGTCGTACCTGCCGCCGTCGGTGTCCTTGATCAGCGCGAAGCCGTTGCCGTCGAGCTGCGGGCCGAGGATCGGGGTGATCGTGGTGCCGTCGGCGTTGACCCGGCCGCCGCGGGCCTGGCCCGACTCCACCTGGCCGATCGCGGCGAGCAGTTGCCAGGGCAGGTTGCAGCCGGGCTTGGAGTCGCGCAGCTCGGCCTCGGCCTTCTTGTAGGCGTCGAGCACGGTCGCGGGGACCCCCGCCTCGGCCGCGCCCGTCGACCCGGGACTGCCGGTGGCGCCGGGGGTGGGTGAGGGGTTCGGGCTGTTGAGCGGCGGAAGAGCGGTGTAGTACGGCGAGTTGCCGGTCGCGGCGCCGTCGCCTGCGGTCGCATCGGGTGCGGGCTGGGCCTTGGAGGCGGTCTGTCTGCCGTGGTCGTCGACTGTGACGCCCGGAGCCTGGGACGCGGACAGGGCAGCGACCGCGGCCGCTGCCACGGCTGTGGTTGCAGCACCTTTGCGCAGCCTCATGCCGAATTGCGCCGCCATAGAGTGAACCCCTCCCGTGGACGCGTCAGCGCCCGTCTTCGTCTGCCCGGCGCACAGTGCGCCCGCCCTGTTCTGACGATCGACCCGGCGTGCGGGTTGCCCTCGTATCGCCCTCTTGTTTCTGTCGCATTCCCGTCGAGTCGCTGCGTTCACCTGTTCGACCGCGCCGCCCGGCACGGTGACCCAGGCGACCCTACGACAACTTCCTTTCCGCGGGGACCCGTTCGCGCCCGATATTCACCAGTTGGCCATGTGCGAACGGCGCGGAATCGCGGCACCCATACTGGACCGGAGCGATCACCCGGGCCGTCCGCTCGGGCAATGTCCCGCGTGAGGAGCCCAGTTGCCGTTCACCCTGAGCCATGCGGCCGCCGTCCTGCCCGCCGTACGCAGCGACGGAACCGGCCGAGGACGGCTGATTCCGGCCGTTCTCGTGGCCGGTTCGTTCGCGCCCGACATGACCTATTACGCGGCAAGTGCGGTGCCCGGTGCGATGGAGTTCGGCACGGTCACGCACTCCTTTCCCGGCGTCTTCACGGTCGACGTGCTGGTGGCCTGGGCGCTGGTCGGGCTGTGGCTGCTGGTGCGGGAGCCGCTGGTGGCGCTGCTGCCGCCGCCCTGGCAGCCGCGGCCGGCCGCCCTGCTGCGCTGCGGGGCGGCACGCACGCACCTACGGCCGTCCCTGGCCGCGTGGTGGTATGCGTCCGCGGCGTTCGGCGCCCTGACCCACGTGGTGTGGGACGCCTTCACGCATCACGACCGGTGGGGCGTACGGCTGTTTCCGGTGCTGGGCCGGGTGCTGTGGGGATCTCCCTTGTACTCGTATCTGCAGTACGGGGGTTCGGTGGTGGGCGCGGTGGTGATAGGGGTGTGGGTGACGCGGGCGCTGCGGAGGGCGCCGGCGCACCCGGTTTCGCATGCGGTGCCCGTGTTGTCGCTGCGGGACCGGTGGTGGGCCTGTGTGGTGCTCTGCGGGTGTGCGGGGGTCTGGGCCGTGGAGCGGGCGGTGCGGTGGTGGGCGTACTGGGGCGCGGTGGCGGGGCCCTGGGAGCTGATTCCGGCCGTGTGCTTCGGTGCGGGCGCGGGACTGCTGCTCGGGCTGCTGCTGTACGTGGTGGGGGTGCGGGTGTGGCGGCCGGTGCCGTCTGCCGGAAAGCCGGAGCGGGTCAGCGTGGAGCAGGGCCGTCCGGCCGGTCGGTGAGGGTACCCGCGGTCACGATGAACACCCTGACGGTACGGGCGTGGCGGCTGCGGCGGACACGGACGAGCAGCCCGGTGACGTAACTGCGGCCCAGGCCCGCCCACAGCCGCCAGGCGGGCGGCTCTGCGGACCCCGGACCGGGCCGGGGCAGCCGGCGCCGGAGGTCCGCCGCCGTGCGGCGCAGGACGACGGCGAGGTCGGTGGGGATGCGGGCGGTGCTTGCACGAGCGGCGAAGGCCGGCACCGGTGCAGGTGGCACGACGGGAGCCGCCTCGGCACTCGCCTGCGCTCTCGCCGGACGGCGGTTGAGCATGCGTATACCCATGCCCGCATCCTTACGGTACGAGGGCGGTGGGGGCCTTTTCGCGGGGGCCACCTGAGTGACGGTTCCCTGCGAGGCGTGACGGGTGCGGCGGGAACTCGCCCGTGCGCGCCGGGTTCGGCCGCGCCCCAAAGGGGCGCGGGGCTGTGTCCAAATGCGGCTCCGCCGCGCGGGCGCGACCAGCCACCGCGCCCCTGAGGGGGCGCGGGGAACTGCGCGACCAGCCACGACGAGCCCGCAGACACTCGACAAGCCCCTGCGCGGAGGACTCGCCCCCGGCCGGAGGGCCCGCTCGCCGCCCGGCCAGGCAGCACCGAACCGCCCGCCCACCGCCGGAGGCTAATGCGCAGCCGACTCCCAGTCCGATCCCACCCCCACCGAGACACCGAGCGGCACTCTCAGATGAACGGCGTCGGCCATCTCACGGCGGACGATCTCCTCCGCTGCGGCGCGCTCGCCGGGGGCGATCTCCAGGACGATTTCGTCGTGGACCTGCAGGAGCATGCGAGAGGTGAGGTCCGCCGCCCGCAGCGCGTCGTCCACCTTCAGCATGGCGATCTTGACGATGTCCGCGGCGGTGCCCTGGATCGGCGCGTTCAGGGCCATGCGCTCGGCCGCCTCGCGGCGCTGGCGGTTGTCGCTGTTGAGGTCGGGCAGATAGCGGCGGCGGCCGAAGAGGGTCGCCGTGTAGCCCGTGGCCCGCGCCTCGTCGACGGCCCGGCGCAGATAGTCCCGCACGCCGCCGAACCGCTCGAAGTACGTGTCCATCAGGATCCGCGCCTCGCCCGCGTCGATGTTCAGCTGCTGGGACAGGCCGAAGGCCGACAGACCGTATGCCAGTCCGTACGACATGGCCTTGATCTTGCGGCGCATCTCCGCGTCGACGTGCTCCCGGTCGACCGAGAAGACCTGCGCCGCAACCGTGTTGTGCAGGTCCTCGCCGGAGGTGAACGCCTCGATCAGGCCCTCGTCCTCGGAGAGGTGGGCCATCACGCGCAGTTCGATCTGGCTGTAGTCGGCGGTCATCAGCGACTCGAAGCCCTCGCCGACGACGAAGCCGCGGCGGATGGCGCGGCCCTCGTCGGTACGGACGGGGATGTTCTGCAGGTTGGGGTCCGTGGACGACAGGCGGCCGGTCGCGGCGACCGTCTGGTTGAAGGTGGTGTGGATGCGGCCGTCGGCGGCGATCGTCTTGATCAGGCCCTCGACGGTGACACGCAGCTTCGCCTGCTCGCGGTGGCGGAGCATGACCACCGGCAGTTCGTTGTCCGTCTGGGTGGCGAGCCAGGCCAGGGCGTCGGCGTCCGTGGTGTAGCCGGTCTTGGTCTTCTTCGTCTTGGGCAGGCCCAGCTCACCGAAGAGGACCTCCTGGAGCTGCTTGGGCGAGCCCAGGTTGAACTCGTGGCCCGCCGCCGCGTGCGCCTCCTTCACCGCCTGCTGCACGGCACCCGCGAACATCTGCTCCATGGCCTCCAGGTGGGCCCGGTCGGCGGCGATGCCGTGCCGCTCCATGCGGGCGAGCAGGATCGAGGTGGGCAGTTCCATGTCGCGCAGCAGGTCCGCGGCGCCGACCTCCTTCAGGCGGCCCCGGAATGCCTCGCCGAGGTCGAGGATCGCGCGGGCCTGCACCATGAGCGCCTCGGCCTCCGCACCGTCGTCGGCGCCGAAGGCGAGCTGGCCGTCGGCCGCGGCGGCGGGGGCCAGCTCGCGGCCCAGGTACTCCAGGGACAGCGCGTCCAGGTCGAAGGAGCGGCGGCCCGGCTTGACGAGGTAGGCGGCCAGGGCGGTGTCCATCGAGACTCCGGCGACGGACCAGCCGTGCTCGGCGAGGACGCGCATGGCGCCCTTGGCGTTGTGCAGGACCTTGGGGTGGTCCTCTGCGGCCAGCCAGGTCGCCCACGCGTTCTCGTCGGCCTCGTCCAGCTGGGACGGGTCGAACCAGGCGGCCGGCCCCTCGGCGGTGGCGAGCGCGACCTCGGCGACCGAGCCGGTGCCCAGCGCCCAGGTGTCGACCGTGGCGATGCCGAGCGTCCCGGTGCCGTGTTCGGTGAGCCAGCCGGCCAGCTCGCCCGTGCCCAGCACCGTGCCGTCCAGCTCCACCCCGGGCGCCGCGGGCGCCGCCTCGGCCTGCTCGCCGCCCGGGTCGACGGCGAGCAGCCGCTCACGCAGCGAGGGGTTCCGGATCTCCAGGGTGTCCAGGACCATCGCGACGGCCGTGCGGTCGTACGGGGCGCGCTCCAGGTCGGCGACCGTCTTGGGCAGCTCGACCGTGCGCACCATCTCGGTCAGGCGGCGGTTGAGCTTGACGGCCTCCAGGTGCTCGCGCAGGTTCTGCCCGGCCTTGCCCTTGACCTCCTCGACGCGCTCGACGAGCTCCGTGAACGAACCGAACTGGTTGATCCACTTCGCGGCGGTCTTCTCGCCGACACCGGGGATGCCCGGCAGGTTGTCGGACGGGTCGCCGCGCAGCGCCGCGAAGTCGGGGTACTGCGCGGGCGTCAGCCCGTACTTCTCGAAGACCTTCTCCGGGGTGAACCGGGTCAGCTCGGAGACACCCTTGGTCGGATACAGCACCGTCGTGTGCTCGCTGACCAGCTGGAAGGAGTCGCGGTCGCCGGTGACGATCAGCACCTCGAAGCCCTCGGCCTCCGCCTGGGTGGCGAGGGTGGCGATGACGTCGTCCGCCTCGAAGCCGTCGACCGCGAACCGTGACGCGTGCATCGCGTCCAGGAGCTCGCCGATCAGCTCGACCTGGCCCTTGAACTCGTCGGGGGTCTTGGAGCGGTTCGCCTTGTACTCCGTGAACTCCTCGGAGCGCCAGGTCTTGCGGGAGACGTCGAAGGCCACCGCGAAGTGGGTGGGCTCCTCGTCGCGCAGGGTGTTGGCCAGCATCGACGCGAAGCCGTAGATCGCGTTCGTCGGCTGTCCGGTCGCGGTCGTGAAGTTCTCCGCGGGCAGCGCGAAGAACGCACGGTAGGCCAGCGAGTGCCCGTCCATGAGCATGAGGCGGGGCCGCTTGCCGCCGGAGGTCGTCTCGGTCTTCTTCGATGCTGTCTCTGCCACGTCCCCGATCCTGCCACGCCCCACTGACACTCAGACCCCCGCACGCCTGACGCCCACGCCCCGCCCGCCCTGGCACCCTCGCTGTCAGCGGCGCGTGCGAGGATCGAAGTGGTAGCTCGCAGGTGTCTGTGAAGGAGAGTGCGCGATGGCGACGAAGCCGCCCAAGGGTGATCCGGTCCAGGACGCGCCGCAGGTCGCCGGGCCCAAGCACGCAGCGGCGGGACTGCCGGCCATCGGGCACACCCTGCGCATCGCCCAGCAGCAGATGGGTGTGAAGCGGACTGCGCTGACGCTGCTGCGCGTCAACCAGAAGGACGGCTTCGACTGCCCGGGCTGCGCCTGGCCGGAGCCGGACCACCGGCATGCGGCGGAGTTCTGTGAGAACGGCGCGAAGGCGGTCGCCGAGGAGGCCACCCTGCGCCGGGTCACCCCGGAGTTCTTCACCGCGCACTCCGTCGCCGACCTCGCCTCCCGCAGCGGCTACTGGCTGGGGCAGCAGGGCCGGCTCACCCACCCCATGTATCTGCCGGAAGGGGGCACCCACTACGAGCCGGTGAGCTGGGAGCGCGCCTTCGACATCGTCGCCGAGGAGCTCGCCGCCCTCGCCTCCCCCGACGAGGCGCTCTTCTACACCTCGGGGCGCACCAGCAACGAGGCGGCCTTCCTCTACCAGCTGTTCGCCCGCCGGCTCGGCACGAACAACCTGCCCGACTGCTCCAACATGTGCCACGAGTCGTCCGGTTCGGCCCTGAGCGAGACGATCGGCATCGGCAAGGGCAGCGTCCTGCTGGAGGACCTCTACAAGGCCGACCTGATCATCGTCGCCGGCCAGAACCCGGGCACCAACCACCCGCGCATGCTCTCCGCCCTGGAGAAGGCCAAGGCCGGCGGCGCGAAGATCATCAGCGTGAACCCGCTGCCCGAGGCCGGCCTGGAGCGGTTCAAGAACCCGCAGACCCCGCAGGGCATGCTCAAGGGCGCAGCCCTCAACGACCTGTTCCTGCAGATCCGCATCGGCGGCGACCAGGCCCTCTTCCGCCTCCTGAACAGGCTCATCCTGGAGAGCGAGGGCGCGGTCGACGAGGAGTTCGTACGCGAACACACCCACGGCTACGAGGAGTTCGCCGCAGCCGCCAAGGCCGCCGACTGGGACGAGACCCTGACCGCGACCGGCCTCACGCGCGCGGAGATCGACGCCGCCCTGAAGATGGTCCTCGCCTCCAAGCGCACCATCGTGTGCTGGGCGATGGGCCTGACCCAGCACAAGCACTCCGTGCCGACCATCCGCGAGGTCGTCAACTTCCTTCTGCTGCGCGGCAACATCGGCCGCCCAGGTGCGGGCGTGTGCCCGGTGCGCGGCCACTCGAACGTGCAGGGCGACCGGACGATGGGCATCTTCGAGCGCCCCGCCCCCGCCTTCCTTGACGCCCTGGAGAGGGAGTTCGGCTTCGCACCGCCGCGCGAGCACGGCTACGACGTCGTCCAGGCGATCCGCGCCCTGCGCGACGGCCGAGCGAAGGTGTTCTTCGCGATGGGCGGCAACTTCGTGTCCGCCTCCCCCGACACCGAGGTCACCGAGGCGGCCATGCGGCGCGCCCGCCTCACCGTGCACGTGTCGACCAAGCTCAACCGCTCGCACGTGGTCACGGGCGCGCGTGCCCTGATCCTGCCCACTCTCGGCCGCACCGAGCGCGACCTGCAGGGCAGCGGCGAGCAGTTCGTGACCGTCGAGGACTCCATGGGCATGGTGCACGCCTCCCGCGGCCGCCTGGAGCCCGCGAGCACCCATCTGCTGTCGGAGCCTGCGATCGTCTGCCGCCTGGCCCGCCGTGTGCTCGGCGAGGACAACGCGGTGCCCTGGGAGGAGTTCGAGAAGGACTACGCCACCATCCGCGACCGCATCGCGCGCGTGGTCCCCGGCTTCGAGGACTTCAACGCGCGCGTGGCCCGCCCCGGCGGCTTCACCCTCCCCCACGCCCCGCGCGACGAACGCCGCTTCCCGACGGCGACAGGCAAGGCGAACTTCACGGCGGCGCCCGTGGAGTACCCGAAGCTGCCCGAAGGCCGTCTGCTGCTGCAGACGCTGCGCTCGCACGACCAGTACAACACCACCATCTACGGCCTCGACGACCGCTACCGCGGCATCAAGAACGGCCGCCGCGTCGTCCTGGTCAACCCCGAGGACGCACGCACGCTCGGCGTCGCCGACGGCTCGTACGTCGACCTGGTCGGCGAGTGGAAGGACGGCGTCGAGCGCAGGGCGCCCGGCTTCCGCGTCGTGCACTACCCGACGGCACGCGGCTGCGCCGCCGCCTACTACCCCGAGACCAACGTCCTGGTACCGCTGGACTCCACCGCGGACACCAGTAACACCCCGGCCAGCAAGTCCGTCGTCGTACGTCTGGAACAATCGGCAACCGACTGAGCGTTTGCTCAGACAGGCTGGACGAGTGATCAGGACGAACGGAGCCGGGCCCATGGGCGAGCAGCAGTACGTGAAGTTCCCGCAGGAGGTCGTCGACGAGTACGCCGCACTCGGCGTCGACCTCCCGGCTCTCTTCTCCGCCGGACACCTCGGCACCCGCATGGGCGTGGAGATCGTCGAGGCCTCCGCGGACCGCGTCGTGGGCACCATGCCCGTCGAGGGCAACACCCAGCCCTACGGCCTGCTGCACGGCGGCGCCTCCGCCGTCCTCGCCGAGACCCTCGGCTCCGTCGGTTCCATGCTCCACGGCGGCAGCTCCAAGATCGCGGTCGGCGTCGACCTGAACTGCACCCACCACCGCGGCGTACGCTCCGGCCTGGTCACCGGCGTCGCCACACCCCTGCACCGCGGCCGCTCCACCGCCACGTACGAGATCGTGATCAGCGACGAGGACGGCCGACGCGTGTGCAGCGCACGCCTGACCTGCCTGCTGCGCGACGTGCGGCCCGGCGACGGGGCGCATGTGAGCGCCGCCGGCTGACCGTCCCGCCTCTGGCCCGACCCGCCGATCAGGCCATAGCGTCATGTCATGAGAACGGGAGAAGTCCTCCGGGCGGGGGCGGCGCCGGGCTGCGTGCCGGTAGTGATGACGGGCGGACTGCGCGCCCGGGTCGTCTCTCACCGGTCGCGCGAGGTGCTGGACAGCGGCGTCCACGGGGGCTATGCGACGATGGGCAAGAAACGCCAACGCGCCGGAGCCACCGAGGAGTTGATCGGACGTCGGGCACCCGAGGGCTTCCGGGACCGGTACCACACCGGCAGTCCGAGCAGCAGGGCGTGGCAGTGAGCGGCGTCGGCCCCGTCGAACCGGGCGAGAGCACCCGCGCATGGGACGCCCCGGAGACGCAGAACACCGCCCCGCCCCGCCGCCTCCCGCAGTGGTACGACCGGCACCGGCGTGCCACCCTCAGCGCCGTCATGGCCGCCGTCCTGCTCGCGGCAGGCTCCTACCTCTATCTCACCCGACCGCACAAGCCACCGGCCCCCGCCCCGCCGTACCCGTCCCAGGTCGTGGACATCACCTACATCGACCCCGTGACCGCACCGAAGCCGGCACAGCCCGACAGCTTCAGCTTCGCGGTGGACCTGGGCGTGCTGTCGGGCCCGCCGGTCACCGTCGGAGACATCACCCAGCCCTACGCCGGCCTGTCCCTGACCACGCAGCCCCCCACGCCGTTCCGGACGCAGGCGGGAAGAAGCCGCAGGCTCGTGATCACCATGCACGTCACGCAATGCCGGAAAGCACCGGAAAGGGCCGGACTCCCTTTCCTGGACGTAACTCTGCGTAATACGCGCGCAATAGAGGTCCACAGTTTCATCCTGGGGCAGCGTTACGCACAGCACCTCACAACCGCCCTGCAAGGCATCTGCAACCACAGCTCCACGTAATTACCAAAATGCTTGAAGCACCTGACAGCACCCGGTGAGTCCTGCAGGTTCTCAGAATGTGGACAGGACGAATCGGCTGGAATTCCGCTGTTCCACCCACCGAGCACCGCTCTGCATTACGCGATGTCATAACAAGACAGTCACAGCCTCACCCAGACCCTCCTCCAGACTTCCTCAACCCGCTTAGAGTCACGGCCAGTCACCGTGCCGCCGAAGTCCCACTTCGACCCGGCGCCACGACTCGGCCACTTCCAGGAGGGAGTGCCGTCCAGGGAAAGGACTGACCGTGCGTCAACGTTCGCTCATCGCCATAACCGCCGCGCTGGCAGCGGGAGCACTCACCCTCACCGCCTGCGGCTCGCGCGACAGCAGCGACAAGGGGGGCTCCAGCAGCGGCGGCACCACCGTCACCATCGGGGTCGACGCCCCGCTGACCGGAGACCTGTCCGCTCTGGGCCTGGGCATCAAGAACTCCGTGGACCTGGCCGTCAAGACGGCCAACAAGGAAAAACTGGTCGACGGCATCACCTTCAAGATGGTGGCCAAGGACGACCAGAAGCAGGCCTCTGCCGGACAGCAGAACGCCACCGCCCTGGTCGCCGACAAGAGCGTCCTCGGCGTGGTCGGCCCGCTGAACTCCGCCGTCGCCCAGGCCATGCAGAAGGTCTTCGACGACGCCAAGCTGGTCGAGGTCTCCCCGGCCAACACCAACCCCACCCTGACCCAGGGCACCAACTGGCAGACGAAGAAGGTCCGCCCCTTCAAGTCGTACTTCCGCACCGCGACCACGGACGCCATCCAGGGCCCCTTCGCAGCGCAGTACGTCTACAACACCAGCAAGAAGACGAAGGTCTTCGTCATCGACAACAAGGGCACCTACGGCGTCGGCCTCGCCGCCACGTTCAGCGACGAGTTCAAGAAGCTCGGCGGAAAGATCGTCGGCACCCAGCACATCAACCCCGACACCAAGGACTATTCCTCGGTCGCCACCCAGGTCAAGAACTCCGGCGCCGACGTCGTCTACTTCGGCGGCGAGTACCCGAACGGCGGCCCGCTCAGCAAGCAGATCAAGGCGGCCGGCGCCAACATCCCGGTGGTCGGCGGCGACGGCAACTACGACCCGACCTACATCAAGCTCGCCGGGCCCGGGAGCAACGGCGACCTCGCCACCTCCGTCGGCGCGCCGGTCGACACCCTCCCCTCCGCCAAGAAGTTCGTCGAGGACTACAAGGCGGGCGGCTACTCGGAAGCGTACGGCGCCTACGGCGGCTACTCCTACGACTCCGCCATGGCCATCGTCCAGGCCGTGAAGAAGGTCGTCGCCGACAACGGCGGCAAGCTGCCCTCCGACGCCCGCGCCAAGATCACCGCAGCCATGCAGAACGTCTCCTTCGACGGAGTGAGCGGCAAGGTCTCCTTCGACGAGTTCGGTGACGCCACCAACAAGCAGCTCACCGTCTACGCCGTCAAGAACGGTGCCTGGGCGGCCGTCAAGTCCGGTACCTACACCGGCTGACCCTCACCCGCACCACTCACGAGCCGCGCGGGGCGCTGTTCCACAGGCGCCCCGCGCGTTCTCGCATCCGGCCCCATCCGTCGAAAACATCCGAATAGTCTCGGAGGACATGCGGTGAACGAACTGCCGCAGCAGCTGGTCAACGGCCTGCTACTGGGATCCATGTACGGGCTGGTCGCCATCGGCTACACGATGGTCTATGGCATCGTCCAGCTCATCAACTTCGCCCACGGTGAGATCTTCATGACCGGAGCCTTCGGCGCTTTGACGGTCTACCTGTACGTCCTGCCGGACGGCACATCCATGCTGGTCGCCCTGCCGCTGATGCTCATCGGCGCCATCATCGTCTCCGTCACGGTCGCCGTCGGAGCGGAACGGTTCGCCTACCGCCCACTGCGCACCGCCCCCCGCCTCGCGCCCCTCATCACCGCCATCGGCCTCTCCCTCGCCCTCCAGCAGGCAGTCTGGGCCTGGTACCCCAACGCCAAGTCCTCGATCAACTTCCCCCAGATCAACGGCGGCCCCTTCCACATCGGCGACGTCACCATCCAGACCGGCGACATCTTCCTGCTCATCGCCGCCCCCATCAGCATGGCCGTCCTCGCCTACTTCGTCATGAAGACCCGCACCGGCCGCGGCATGCAGGCCACCGCCCAGGACCCCGACACCGCCAAACTCATGGGCATCAACACCGACCGCATCATCGTGGTCGCCTTCGCCCTCGGCGCCACCTTCGCCGCCGTCGGAGGCGTCGCCTACGGCCTCAAGTACGGCCAAGTCGACTTCCGCATGGGCTTCATCCTCGGCCTCAAGGCCTTCACCGCAGCCGTCCTCGGCGGCATCGGCAACATCTACGGAGCCATGATCGGCGGCGTCGTCCTCGGTGTCGCCGAAACCCTCGCCTCCGCATACATCTCCAACATCCCCGGCATGGAAAAGTTCGGCAGCCAGTCCTGGGCCGACGTCTGGGCCTTCGTACTCCTCATCCTCGTGCTCCTCTTCAGGCCCCAGGGCCTGCTCGGCGAGCGCGTCGCGGACAGGGCGTGACACCGATGACCACACAGACCACCGCACCCGAAACCCCCGGCACCCCCGCCACGCCCGCCCAGGCCGGCCTCATCGGCATCCCGACGCCCATCGGCCGCGCCCTCGCCACCGGCGGCGGCATACTCACCGTCATATCCACGTTCATGTCATGGACCTGGACCGCCAGATTCCCCGGCGACCTCACCGTCTACGGCTACCCGGGCGGACTGCAGGTCCTCGTTCTCATCGGCGGCGCCCTCACCACCCTCTTCGGCCTCGCCGGCTACGGAGTCAAGGGACTGCGCCACCTCGTACCCGCCGGCGGCGACGCCGCCCTCCGCTTCGCCGCCCTCGCCTCCTTCGCCACCGCCTGGTACACGGTCATCGCGATCAGCGACGAACTCGGCGGCCTCGTCAACCTCGACCCGGGCGGCTTCCTCGTCGCCATCGCCACCCTCGCCGCACTCATCGGCGCCCTGGCACTGCCCTTCCAGCACCCCGAGCCCGACCCGATCGACCCTGACGACAGCTCCTTGGAGCAGTTCAAGAACAAGGCCGCCCACACGCGGGACACCATCAAGGCCGCCTTCGCCGCAGGCTCCCCCCGCCCCGTCGGCAAACTCCCCGCCTACGTCGAGGTCCTGATCATCGCCGGCGTCCTCGCCCTCAGCCTGGTCGTCTTCACCTACGGCATCGGCACCGAGTACGACGAACTCTTCATCGGCTTCCTCCTCACAGCCGGCTTCGGCTTCGCCGCCCTCAACAAGTCCGGCCTCGTCGCCCAAGCCACCCAGATCACCACCCGGCACCAGACCATCACCGTCTTCGGCGCCTTCATCGCGGCGGCCCTCTTCCCCTTCACCCAGACCGACGACCAGTACGCGACCATCGGGGTCTACATCCTGATCTTCGCCACCGTCGCCCTCGGTCTGAACATCGTCGTCGGCCTCGCCGGCCTCCTCGACCTCGGCTACGTCGCCTTCCTGGGCGTCGGCGCCTACGCCGCCGCCCTGGTCTCCGGCTCCCCCAGCTCGCCCTTCAACGTGCACTTCCCGTTCTGGGCAGCCGTCCTCGTCGGAGCCTTGGCCTCGCTCGTCTTCGGCGTCGTCATCGGCGCCCCCACCCTGCGACTGCGCGGCGACTACCTGGCCATCGTGACACTGGGCTTCGGAGAGATCTTCCGCATCACCGCCAACAACCTCGACGGCACCTCCGGCCCCAGCCTCACCAACGGCTCCAACGGAATCTCCTCGATCCCGGACCTGAAGATCCTCGGCTGGGACCTCGGCGCCACACACGACATCTTCGGCTTCACCATCGGCCGGTTCGCCAACTACTTCCTGCTGATGCTGATCATCACGGCCGTCGTCGTACTCGTCTTCCGACGCAGCGGCGACTCTCGTATCGGCCGCGCCTGGGTCGCCATACGCGAGGACGAGACCGCCGCCCTGGCCATGGGCATCAACGGCTTCAAGGTCAAGCTCATCGCCTTCGCCGTCGGCGCCTCCCTGGCCGGCCTCGCCGGTACCGTGCAGGCGCACGTGACCTACACGGTCACCCCCGAGCAGTACCAGTTCGCCGGCCCCATCCCGCCCAACTCCGCCTTCCTTCTCGCCGCGGTCGTCCTCGGCGGCATGGGCACCATCGGCGGCCCCCTGATCGGCGCCTCCCTGCTCTACCTCATCCCCAACAAGCTCCAGTTCCTCGGCAACTACCAGCTCTTCGCGTTCGGTGTCGCGCTCATCCTGCTGATGCGCTTCCGCCCCGAAGGCCTCGTCGCCAACCGGCGCCGCCAGCTGGAGTTCCACGAAGAGGCCGAAGCGCCCACCGTCCTGAGCACGACAGGGGCCTGACCACACATGACCACCGACACCACCACCCAGGGCAGCACCCCCGGCGCCATCACCCCCGGCGAAACAGTCCTCGACGCCCGCGGCGTCACCATGCGCTTCGGCGGCCTCACCGCCGTACGCAATGTCGACCTGACCGTCAACAGCGGCGAGATCGTCGGCCTCATCGGCCCCAACGGCGCCGGCAAGACAACCTTCTTCAACTGCCTCACCGGCCTCTACATCCCCACCGAGGGCGAAGTCCGCTTCAAGGGCAACGTCCTGCCGCCGAAGTCCTTCAAGGTCACCGCCGCAGGCATCGCCCGCACCTTCCAGAACATCCGCCTGTTCGGCAACATGACCGTCCTGGAAAACGTCCTCGTCGGCCGCCACACCCGTACCAAAGAAGGCTTCTGGTCCGCCGTCCTGCGCGGACCCGGCTTCCACCGCGCGGAGAAGGCCTCCCGCGAACGGGCCATGGAACTCCTTGAGTTCATCGGCCTCCAGCACAAGGCCGATCACCTCTCGCGTAATCTGCCCTACGGCGAGCAGCGCAAGCTGGAGATCGCGCGCGCCCTGGCCAGCGAGCCCGGCCTGCTCCTGCTCGACGAACCGACGGCCGGCATGAACCCGCAGGAGACGCGGGCCACCGAAGAACTGGTCTTCGCCATCCGCGACATGGGCATCGCCGTCCTCGTCATCGAGCACGACATGCGGTTCATCTTCAACCTCTGCGACCGCGTCGCCGTACTCGTGCAGGGCGAGAAACTCGTCGAGGGCGACAGCGCGACCGTCCAGGGCGACGAGCGCGTCATCGCCGCCTACCTCGGAGAACCCTTCGACAACGCCCCCGGCGACGCAGAAGTCGCCGAGGTCGAAGCCGCAGAGAACCAGGCCGACGCGCCCGGCAAGGAGAACGACCGATGACCGCACTCCTGGAGGTCGAGGACCTCCGCGTCGCCTACGGCAAGATCGAAGCCGTCAAAGGCATCTCCTTCAAGGTCGAGGCAGGCGAGGTCGTCACCCTCATCGGCACCAACGGCGCCGGCAAGACAACCACCCTGCGCACACTCTCCGGCCTGCTCAAGCCGGTCGGCGGCCAGATCAAGTTCGACGGCAAGTCACTCAAGAAGATCCCCGCCCACCAGATCGTCTCCCTCGGCCTCGCACACTCCCCCGAGGGCCGGCACATCTTCCCCCGCATGACAATCGAGGACAACCTCCGCCTCGGCGCGTTCCTCCGCAGCGACAAGGCAGGCATCGAAAAGGACATCCAGCGGGCCTACGACCTCTTCCCGATCCTGGGAGAGCGCCGCAAGCAGGCCGCCGGCACCCTCTCCGGCGGCGAGCAGCAGATGCTGGCGATGGGCCGCGCCCTCATGTCCCAGCCCAAGCTGCTGATGCTCGACGAACCGTCCATGGGCCTCTCCCCCATCATGATGCAGAAGATCATGGCGACAATCGTGGAACTCAAGGCCCAGGGCACGACCATCCTCCTGGTCGAGCAGAACGCCCAGGCAGCACTCTCACTCGCCGACCACGGCCACGTCATGGAAGTCGGCAACATCGTCCTCTCCGGCACCGGCGAAGACCTGCTGCACGACGAATCCGTACGCAAGGCGTACCTCGGCGAGGACTGACGTCCGGTCTCTCGGCTGTACGACGAGGCCCGCGCCCCTGGTTCCCCAGGGACGCGGGCCTCGGTCTGTGTGCGGGCGCCGGGTGTCAGCCCTTCGCGGCCTTCTTCTCGTCCGCGTCCTGAATGACCGCCTCCGCAACCTGCTGCATCGACATCCGACGGTCCATCGACGTCTTCTGAATCCACCGGAACGCGGCCGGCTCCGTCAGCCCGTACTCCGTCTGGAGAATCGACTTCGCCCGGTCGACGAGCTTGCGGGTCTCCAGGCGGAGCGTGAGGTCGGCGACCTCCTTCTCCAGCTCCTTCAGCTCCGTGAAGCGCGAGACAGCCATCTCAATGGCCGGAACGACATCACTCTTGCTGAACGGCTTCACGAGGTACGCCATCGCACCGGCGTCGCGAGCCCGCTCCACGAGGTCGCGCTGCGAGAAGGCCGTAAGCATCAGCACGGGCGCGATGCGCTCCTCGGCGATCTTCTCGGCCGCCGAGATGCCGTCCAGCTTGGGCATCTTCACGTCCAGGATCACGAGGTCCGGCCGGTGCTCACGGGCGAGCTCGACGGCCTGCTCGCCGTCACCGGCCTCGCCGACGACGCTGTAGCCCTCTTCCTCCAGCATCTCTTTGAGGTCGAGGCGGATCAGGGCCTCGTCCTCGGCGATGACGACACGGGTCGTCAGCGGAGGCACGTGCGACTTGTCGTCGTCGGGCGCGTCTACGGGCTGGGGCGACTCGGGGGCGGTCACGGGGGCTCCTTGTTACGGGCCGGGCAGGTGCTGCTGCGAGCAGCCTACCTAGCTGCGGCTGCGTGCGGTGACCCGGTATGCTTCCGATCAGCCAGTCTTGCCGGGTTGGTGGAATGGCATACACGGATGTCTCAAACACATCTGCCCGAGAGGGCTTGCGGGTTCGAGTCCCGCACCCGGCACTTGCGATCAGGAAGCGGATGTCCACGTTCTCGTGAACATCCGCTTTTCGCTACACGCCGTCACATTCAGTAACGCACAGTGGCCATATGGAACAGCACAGCCCTTCGATTCGCGCGCAAGCCGTCGCACTCATGCGCCAAGGCCTCCCCAACCGCATCGTCGCGGAGCGCCTCAACATTCCACGCGGAACCATCGGCTGGTGGCGCAGCGAAGACCGCAGAGCGCGCGGCGAGGCGTATGAGCAGCCGACGGACTGCCCTCAATGCACAGGGCGCGAGTTTGACGTGGTCGCCTACTCGTACCTGCTGGGCCTCTACCTCGGCGACGGCCACATCATCTCGAAGCCGAAGCAGCACCACCTGTCGATCTTCTGCAAGACGACTCAGACAGGCCTAATCGCCGCCGCTGAGAACGCCATGCTCAGAGTGATGCCACTCACTCACGTCAGCCAACGCCATAAGCCGGGGTGCGTCGAGGTGAAGTCATACACGAAGCACTGGACGTGCATGTTCCCTCAGCACGGCCCCGGCAAGAAGCACGAGCGCCGCATCGCTCTCGAACCCTGGCAACAGGAAATCATCGACGCCCACCCTTGGGAATTCATCCGCGGCCTCATCCACTCCGACGGCTGTCGGCTCACCAACTGGACGACCCGCATTGTCGCCGGAGAGCGCAAGCGCTACGAATATCCGCGGTACTTCTTCACCAACGTCTCCGACGACATCCGCCGCCTCTATACCGGCGCCCTCGACAAGCTTGGCATCGAGTGGACCCACTGCACCCGCAACGGAAACCCGTACAACATCTCCGTAGCCAAGAAGGCCTCCGTCACCCTGCTCGACGCCCACGTAGGCCCCAAATACTGACCCCAGCCCCCTACTTGGGACTGTCATCCTCCCCAATGTGATGCACCCTCACCATGTTCGTCGACCCCGACACCCCTGGAGGCGACCCTGCCGTAATCACGACGACGTCCCCCTTCCCGCAGCGGCCGTACCTGAGCAGCAGTTCATCGACCTGCTCGACCATGGCATCCGTCGAGCCCACATGCGGCCCGAGGAACGTCTCCGCCCCCCACGTCAGACTCAACTGCGACCGCGTCGCCGGCTCCGGAGTGAATGCCAGCAGCGGAATGGGTGATCGATAACGCGAAAGCCGGCGGGCTGTGTCGCCCGACTGGGTGAAGGCGACCAGGAACTTCGCGCCCAGGAAGTCGCCCATTTCCGCCGCCGCGCGGGCGACCGCTCCGCCCTGCGTGCGGGGCTTGTTGCGTTCCGTCAGAGGTGGGAGGCCCTTCGCGAGGATGTCCTCCTCCGCCGCTTCGACGATCTTGGCCATCGTCTGAACCGTCTCGATGGGGTATTTGCCGACGCTCGTCTCCCCGGACAGCATCACGGCGTCCGTGCCGTCGATGACGGCGTTCGCGACATCGCTCGCCTCCGCGCGAGTCGGGCGGGAGTTGTCGATCATGGAGTCGAGCATCTGCGTCGCCACGATGACCGGCTTGGCGTTGCGCTTCGCCAGTTTGATGGCGCGTTTCTGGACGATCGGGACCTGTTCCAGGGGCATCTCCACGCCCAGATCCCCACGCGCGACCATGATGCCGTCGAAGGCCGCCACGATGTCGTCGATCGCCTCCACCGCCTGCGGCTTCTCCACCTTGGCGATGACGGGCAGTCGGCGTGCCTCTTCGTCCATGATCCGGTGGACGTCCTCGATGTCGCGGCCGCTGCGGACGAAGGACAGGGCGATGACGTCGAAGCCCGTCCGCAGGGCCCAGCGGAGGTCGTCCTCGTCCTTGGGCGAGAGGGCGGGGACGGAGACCGCGACGCCCGGCAGGTTCAAGCCTTTGTGGTCGGAGACCATGCCGCCTTCGATGACCTTCGTGTGGACGCGCGGGCCTTCGACGTCGGTGACTTCGAGGGAGACTTTGCCGTCGTCGACGAGGATGCGTTCGCCGGGGGTGACGTCGTGGGCGAGGCCGGGGTACGTGGTGCCGCAGGTGTGGCCATCGCCTTGGACACCCTCCTCCACCGTGATGGTGAAGGTGTCGCCGCGTTCGAGGAGTACGGGGCCTTCGGTGAAGTGGCCGAGGCGGATCTTCGGGCCTTGAAGGTCGGCGAGGAGTCCGACGCTGCGGCCGGTTTCGTCGGCGGCCTTTCGCACGCGCTGGTAGCGCTCCTCGTGTTCGGCGTGGGTGCCGTGGCTGAGGTTGAATCGGGCGACGTCCATTCCGGCTTCGACCAGGGCTTTGATCTGGTCGTAGGAGTCGGTGGCGGGCCCCAGTGTGCAGACGATCTTTGCTCGGCGCATGGTTTGAGCGTAGGCCTTACCAGCGGGTAGAGAATTTGGCGTGCGTGACTACTCAACAACCTTTGGATGAAGGGTTGTTGACAAGTATTGAATTGTGCAGATGCATGCTCCGATGAGCATTCGAACGGCTCCGCACCTGGGTTCTAGAGCTGGGGTGGGGTCATGGTGAATCGTGCGTTGACGGCGGCGTGGATGTGTTGGCGTTGGGGTTCGAGGTCGAGGGGTGCGGCGGCGTCTTCGGCGGCTGCGCCGTAGGCCATGGAGCGCATGCGGGCTCCGGGGGCGGGTGGGTAGGGCTGGGCGTTTTCGGCGCCGATGTCAGCGAGTTCTACGAGGGCTGCGAGTGAGGTTCCGAGGGCCTCGGCGTACTCCCTGGCTCGCTGGACTGCTTCTTTCACTGCCTGTTGGCGGGCTTGGCGGTGGGCGGGTGAGTCGGGGCGCAGCGCCCACCAGGGGCCGTCGACTCGGGCGAGTTCGAGGTCGGCGAGGCGGGTGGTGAGTTCGCCGAGGGCGGTGAAGTCCGTCAGCTCGGCGGTGATGTGGACGCGGCCGTGGTAGGCGTGGATGCGTTCGCCGCGGCCGTGTTCTTTGAGTTCGGGGGTGATGGAGAAGGAGCCGGTCTCCAGTCGTTCGACTGCGTCGCCGTATGTCTTGATGAGGTCGAGGGCGGTGGTGTTGCGGCGGGTGAGGTCGTCGAGGGCGGTGCGGCGGTCTTTGCCGCGGGAGGCGACGGTGATGCCGATGCGGGCGATTTCGGGGTCGACTTCGAGGTGGGCTTCGCCGCGTACGGCGATGCGGGGGGCGTCGGGGGTGCCGTAGGGGACGGCGGGGTGGGGGTTGTCCGGCGAGGGGGTGGTCATACGCCCCACTCTGTCATCTCTTGGCCTGCTGGGGCCGTGTGGTTGACCGCTTCGGTCATTCAATCGCAACCTGCTGGACCTGTTGCGGTCGGTCATGCGCAGGTCAGAATCTACGCGCGTTGTTGACCCTTCCCATAGGAGATCTAGACACGCCCTTGAACCGTCGGAAGTTCCTGCAGAAGTCCGCTGCGACCGGAGCGGGGGTGGTGGTGGCGGGTGCCGTTGCGGCTCCGTCGGCTCAGGCCGCGGAGGGCACGACGGCGAAGGGGCCCGCGAAGCGGTATTCGCTGACCGTGATGGGCACGACCGATCTGCACGGCCACGTCTTCAACTGGGACTACTTCAAGAACGCGGAGTACTCCGACAAGGCGGGCAATGCCCAGGGTCTGGCGCGTATTTCGACGCTGGTGAACCAGGTGCGCGCGGAAAAGGGGCGCTGCAACACGCTGCTGCTGGACGCGGGTGACACGATCCAGGGCACCCCTCTGACGTACTACTACGCGAAGGTGGATCCGATCACCGCGGAGGGTGGTCCGGTGCATCCGATGGCGCAGGCGATGAATGCGATCGGGTATGACGCGGCGGCGCTGGGCAATCACGAGTTCAACTACGGTATCGAGACGTTGCGGAAGTTCGAGGAGCAGTTGAATTTCCCGCTGCTGGGTGCAAATGCGCTGGATGCGAAGACGCAGCGGCCGGCTTTTCGGCCGTATGTCATCAAGAAGTTCCGGGTGCCGGGGCTGCCGTCGGTGAGGGTGGCGGTTCTGGGTCTCACGAATCCCGGTATTGCGATCTGGGACAAGGCGTATGTGCAGGGCAGGTTGGAGTTTCCGGGTCTGGAGGAGCAGGCGGCGAAGTGGGTGCCGAGGCTGAAGTCGATGGGTGCGGATGTGGTGGTCGTCTCGGCGCACTCCGGTTCCTCGGGGACGTCGTCGTACGGCGACCAGCTGCCGTATGTCGAGAATTCGGCCGCGTTGGTGGCGCAGCAGGTGCCGGACATCGATGCGGTTCTGGTGGGTCATGCGCACGTGGAGATCCCGGAGTTGAAGGTCACCAATGCCAGGACCGGGAAGACGGTGGTGTTGTCGGAGCCGTTGGCGTATGCGGAGCGGTTGTCGCTGTTCGACATCGAGCTGGTCTTCGCGAAGGGCCGCTGGAGTGTGGAGTCCGTCTCGTCGAGGGTGCTCAATTCCAACATCGTGGCCGACGATCCGAAGATCACCAGGTTGTTGTCGGACGAGCACGTGAAGGTCGTCGAGTACGTCAACCAGGTGGTGGGTACGGCGACGGAGACGTTGACGACGGTCGAGGCACGGTACAAGGATGCGCCGATCATCGATCTGATCACCAAGGTCCAGGAGGATGTGGTGAGGGCGGCGTTGGCGGGCACCGAGTATGCGTCGTTGCCGGTGCTGGCGCAGGCTTCGCCGCTCTCCCGTACCTCGGAGATCCCGGTCGGCGAGGTGACGATCCGGGATCTGTCGAGCCTGTATGTGTACGACAACACGCTGGTTGCGAAGTTGCTGACGGGTGCGCAGCTCAAGGCGTATCTGGAGTACTCGGCGGAGTATTTCGTGCAGACGGCGCCGGACGAGGTGGTGGACGTGGAGAGGCTGACGAACGCGAACAACCGCCCGGATTACAACTACGACTATGTGTCGGGGCTGTCGTACGAGATCGACATCGCCCAGGCGGCGGGGTCGCGGGTCAGGAATGTGACCTATAACGGTGCCGCGCTGGACGACGCTCAGAGGTTCGTGTTCGCGGTGAACAACTACCGGGCCAACGGTGGTGGTGCGTTCCCGCATGTGGCGTCCGCGCAGGAGGTGTGGTCGGAGTCGACGGAGATCCGGACGCGGATCGCGGAGTGGGTGACGGCGAAGGGTGTGCTGGATCCGAAGGACTTCGCGTCGGTGGGTTGGCGGCTGACGCGGGGCGGTGCGCCGGTTTTCTAGAGCGTCATTTTCTGGAGTGTCTAGAGGTTGAGCAGTGACAGGTCTACGGCGTCGGCGATGGCTTTTGCGCCGGCGTCGTTGACGTGGAGGCCGTCGCCGGCGTTGAAGTCGGTGTGGATGCGGGTTGGTCGGTCCGGGTCGGCGACGGCGGTGGCGATGTCGATGACGGCGTCGAAGGGGTGGTCGGGGCCGTGGAGCCAGTCGTTGATCTGGCGGCGTAGGGCCTGGCCCTCGGGGGTGTCGACGCCGTCGTAGACGGTGCCTTCGTAGGGGCCGAGGGTGCTGCCGATGGCGATGAGTCCGGCGGTGTGGATGCGGTCGGCGAGGGCGGTGAAGCCGGCGATGAGGTCGTCGGCGCCGGGCATGTCGGCGGCGGGCTCGGGGTAGGACTGGGCGGCGGGCAGGCCGATGTCGTTGAGGCCGGTGTGGATGATGACGTGACTGACGCCTGGTACGGCGAGGACGTCGCGGTCGAGGCGGGCGAGGAGGTGTTCGCCGACTTCGTCGGTGAGCAGGCGGTTGCCGGAGATGCCCTGGTTGACGATCCAGCCGCGGGTGAGTCGGCGGCTCAGTTGTGCGGGGAAGCTGTTGTCGGTGCCGGGGGTGGTGAAGGCGCCTTCGATCCAGGAGTCGCCGAAGGCTACGGCGATGCGGGTGTCGGCGGGGGCGAGGACGTCGACGCCGGTGAGGAAGTGGCCGGTGGGCAACTCTTCGGCGGTGTCGAGGAGTTCGGCGGAGAGTTGGTTGCCGGGGACGGCGTGTCCGATGTCGTAGGGCACTGCGTTGTAGGTGCTGAGTCCTGTGTCGCCGGGCAGGTAGAGGCTGATCGTGAGTTCTTCGCCGGCGCTGACGGGGAGTTCGACCGGGTCGCTGGTGATGTCCTCGCCGACGGGGATGGTGACGGTTTCGGCGCCGGAGAAGTGCAGGGGTGTGTCGCTGGTGGGGTCGATGCCGCTGCCGTGGGTGCGTACGGCGAGGTGGGCGCCGCCGATGTCGAGGGGTTCCTTGCCGTAGCGGTTGCTGAGCCGTAGTCGTAGTGCTTCGCCGCCGCCGGCGAGGCGGATCGACTGCCTGATGGTCTGGTCGGTGAAGCCGCGGGGTTCGAAGAGGTGGAAGGCCTCGTGCGGGTTGATGACGGCGATGCGGTGGGCGGCGATCCAGGTCGTGGTCATGGCTTGCTCCAACGTCACCGCCGTCGGAGTTCTTCCTGCCTGTTGTGGCTCATTGCCTGTCGTCGACGAGGGGGGTGAGGACGGGTGCCTGGCGGGCGCGTGGGATGTGCGGGTGTTGCTGCTGGTCGAGTCCGAAGGTGGTGAAGGCGGTCCGGGCGGGGAGGGGGTAGGTCTCTTTGCCGGTGAGGGAGTTGAGGATGGTGGCGGAGCGCCAGGCGGCGAGGCCGAGGTCGGGGGTGCCGACTCCGTGGGTGTGGCGTTCGGCGTTCTGGACGTAGATGTGGCAGTTGGCGGCGCTGATGGAGGGGTCGAGGGCGAGGCGGAAGCGTTCGTCGATGCGGGGGCGGTCGCGGCTGTCGCGGCGCAGGTAGGGGTCGAGGCCGGCGAGGAGGCGGTCGAGGGGGCGTTCGCGGTAGCCGGTGGCGAGGATGACGGCGTCGGTGGTGAGGCGGGAGCGGGAGTCCTGCTGGGTGTGTTCCAGGTGGAGTTCGACTTTGGTGGTGGCGAGGCGGCCTGCGGTGCGGACGCGGACGCCGGGGGTGAGGACGACGTCGGGCCAGCCGCCGTTGAGGGTGCGGTGGTAGAGCTCGTCGTGGATGGCGGCGATGGTGTCGGCGTCGATGCCTTTGTGGAGTTGCCACTGGCTGGTGACGAGACGGTCGCGGACGGCTTCGGGGAGGGCGTGGAAGTAGCGGGTGTAGTCGGGGGTGAAGTGTTCGAGGCCGAGTTTGGAGTACTCCATGGGGGCGAAGGCCTCGGTGCGGCCGAGCCAGTGGATTCTTTCGCGGCCGGCGGGGCGGGCGCGGAGCAGGTCGAGGAAGATTTCGGCGCCCGACTGTCCTGATCCGATGACGGTGACGTGGTCGGCGGTGCGGAACGTGTCGCGGTGGGCGAGGTAGTCGGCGGAGTGGACGACGGGTACGCCGGGTGCTTCGACGAGGGTTTTGAGGGGTTCGGGGATGTGGGGTTCGGTGCCGATGCCGAGGGCGATGTTGCGGGTGTGGGTGCGGCCGAGGGCTTCGGCTTCTCCGTCGGGGCCGAGTTGGGTGTAGTCGACTTCGAAGATGTCGCGTTCGGGGTTCCAGCGGACGGCGTCGATCTGGTGGCCGAAGTGGAGTCCGGTCAGGCCCGCTGCGACCCAGCGGCAGTAGGTGTCGTACTCGGCGCGCTGGATGTGGAAGCGCTCGGCGAAGTAGAAGGGGAAGAGGCGGTCGCGGGATTTGAGGTGGTTGAGGAAGGTCCAGGGGCTGGTGGGGTCGGCGAGGGTGACCAGGTCGGCGAGGAAGGGGACTTGGATGCGGGAGCCGTCGATGAGAAGGCCGGGGTGCCAGGCGAAGGAGGGGCGCTGGTCGTAGAAGGCGGTGTCGAGTTCGGTGAGGGGGTGGGCGAGGGCGGCGAGGGAGAGGTTGAAGGGGCCGATGCCGATGCCGACGAGGTCGCGGGGTGCGTCGGGTTCGTGGTGTGGGTGCGGGGGCGTGCTCATCGGGGTGGTTCCTTCCACGGGTCTTCGGCGGGGTCTGCGGAGTCTTGGGTGGGTGCTTCGACTTCGCGGGCGGCTTTCGTCTCGGGCGGCTTGGCTCAGGCGGGTTCGTCGGCGGCCTTTTCGACGAGGGCGAGGAGGGTGGCGAGGTCGTCGGGGCGGGTGTCTGGGTTGAGCAGGGTGGCTTTGAGCCAGAGGCGGCCGTCGAGGCGGGCGCGGCCGAGGACGGCGCGGCCCTGGTGGAGGAGTTTTCGGCGTACGGCGGCGACGGCGTCGTCGGTGGTGTGTGCGGGCCGGAACAGGACTGTGCTGATGGTGGGGCGGTCGTGGAGCTCGAAGCCCGGATGGTTCTGGACGAGGGTCGCGAACTCCTGGGCCCGGTCGCAGATTTGGTCGACGAGTGCGCCGAGGCCGGTGCGGCCGAGGGATTTGAGGGTGACGGCGATCTTGAGGATGTCGGGGCGGCGGGTGGTGCGCAGGGAGCGGCCGAGGAGGTCGGGGAGGCCGGCTTCGGTGTCGTCGTCGGCGTTGAGGTAGTCGGCGTGCTGGTGGAGGGCGGTGAGGTCGTGGGGGTCGCGGACGGCGAGGAGGCCGGCTGCGACGGGCTGCCAACCGAGTTTGTGCAGGTCGAGGGTGATGGTGTGGGCGTGGTGCAGGCCGGTGAGTTTGGTGCGGTGGCGGTCGCTGAGGAGGAGGCCTCCGCCGTAGGCGGCGTCGATGTGCAGGCGGGCGTGGTGGGCGGTGCACAGGGCGGCGATCTCGGGGAGGGGGTCGATGAGTCCGGCGTCGGTGGTTCCGGCGGTGGCGGCGACGAGGTGGGGGCCGGGGAGGGTGGTGAGGGCCTTGTCGAGGGCGGCGGGGTCGAGGGTGCCGGTGGGGGCGGGGATGTTGACGGGGTCGGGCAGGCCGAGGAGCCAGGCGGCGCGGGGCAGTGAGTGGTGGGCGTTGGCTCCGCAGATCAGGCGGAGGCCGGTGCCGTGTGTCTCGCGGGCGAGCAGGAGGGCGAGTTGGTTGGATTCGGTGCCGCCGGTGGTGATCAGGGCGTCGGGCCGGGGCTTGTGCGGGTCGGCGGGTCCTGCGTAGACCTCGGCGGCGAGGGCGCGGGTGACGAGCGTCTCCAGCTCGGATGCCGCCGGGGCCTGGTCCCAGGAGTCGAGGGAGGGGTTGAGGACGCTCGCGGCGAGGTCGGCGGCGGTGGCGACGGCGAGGGGCGGGCAGTGCAGGTGGGCGGCGCACAGCGGGTCGGCGGGGTCGGCGGCGCCTTCGGCGAGGGCCTGCACGAGGGTGTGGAGGGCGTCGGGGTCGCCGTGCTGTGGCAATACGTCGCCGAGGGCGGCCCGTAGGCGTGTGGCGACGGCGGCGGGTCCGCCGGCGGGCAGGGGTCCGCCGCGTGCGTGTGCGCCCTCGTCGAGTGCTTGGAGCACGGTGTCGAGCAACGGCCGTAGGGCGTGGGTGCCTTCGGGGCCGGAGGCCAGGCTCGGTGTGCTCATGGGTTCCTCCCGGGCGCGCGGGCAGAGGGAGTTCCAGCTTGTCGGTGGATGCGTGCGCGTGCCCGGGAGGTTCAACGATCGGAACCCGAAAGGGTGTCCTTACGGCTTTCCTACGGGGAAAACGTGTTGCGGTTCAGGGGTTTTGTGGGGTGTTGGGGTATCGGGGGCGTTGGGTAGGGGGCTGTTGCCCGGCGTCAGGTCCGGAAGTCGGCCGTGGGGTCGTAGGCCCAGGTGGCGAAGGTGCGGGCCGGGGTTCCGGTGATCTTTTCGACGGTGGTGGTGATCTCCGGGGGGCGCCGGCGGTGGCCGCGAAGGATTTCAGCAGGTTCTGGCGCCGCTGCGGCGGGAGGTGCGGGAAGAGCTCGGGCCCGGCCCGGTCCGGGGCCGCCTCGACGAAGCCCGGGTGGTGTCCGGTCGCCCGGCCGATGGTGGCGGTCTGACGGGCGTTGCCGATCGGCTCGGGCCCGGTGAGGCGGTGGACGGTGCCTTCGTGGCCGGGGTCGGGGAGGGCGCGGTCGGCGACGGCGGCGGCGTCGTCCTCGGGGATGGGGCGGTCAGACCGCCGGCGAAGACGCCGCGGACCGTGGTACCCGTGCGCATCTGCGGTGCCCTCCCCCACTGCCCAAAAGGCGTGGCGGTGCCCCCACAGGGCGCTGGTGTCGCGGATCACCCGTTCCGCGATGGTGTGCATGACGTGGCTGGGCTGGGTCTCGTCGGCGCCGTCCTGGATGATCCCGGAGGAGAGCAGGACGACGTGCCGGACGCCGGCCGCGCGGGCGGCCGCCATCAGGTCGGTGCCGGCCTGGAGGTGGCGGAAGAGCTTGGTCGCTCCCTCGAACAGGGCCTGCGGCCGGTCGGGTTGGAGCCGTACCGCCTCGGCCCCGCCGGGGCAGTGTGGCCCGCTGCGGGTCACGGGTCGCGGCCAGCAGCGGCCGCCCGTCGGCGACGAGGCGTTCGACGAGGGCATGGCCGACGTTGTCGGTCACTACGATCAGGGGGTTGCCCCTGAGGAGAGTCCGGGCTGATCGTCCTCGGCCCGGTCGAGCCCGGGAAGGACGATCAGCTCCCCGCATCGTCGTCAGGGAGCAGCCGCACCCGCGACGTCGTACGTCCCCGCTCCTACGCCTGCCTCACCCGCAACGCCCGTGCCAGGTCGTCGAGTTCGTCGGTCAGGGTGCGGCGCAGGGCGGGGATCGGGTCGGCGGTGTCGAGGCACTCTTCGCCGAGCTGCAGGTTCTCGGTGTCGACGGCGTGGGCGGGGAAGGCCCAGCGGCCGACGGCGGTGGCGATGGCGGGGCCGCGACGGGCGGCGACGGCGACGGCGTCCTCGTAGTAGCGGGGCACGTATTCGCGGACCAGGTCGGCCTGTTCGGGCTGCCAGAAGCCGCGGGCGGTGGCGGTGAAGAGGTAGTTCGACAGGTCGGTGCGCTCGTCTGTGCCGAACATGGCCTGCCAGGCCCTGGCCTTGGCCTCGGCGTCGGGCAGGGCGGCGCGGCAGCGGGCGGCGCCTTCCTGGCCGGTGGCGGAGGGGTCGCGGTCGAGTTCGGCGGCGATGGCCTGTTCGTCGGTGGCGCCGAGGACGGCGAGGCGGGCGAGGACGCGCCAGCGCAGTTCGGGGTCGAGTTCGGGGCCGCCGGGGACGGTGCCGTCGGCGAGCCAGGCGGCGATGGTGTCGGGGTGGGCGGCGACGTCGATGAGGTGGCGTACGGCGATCAGGCGCAGGCCGGGGTTGTCGCCGTCCTCGGTGCGGCGCATGAGGTCCCGGCACAGGGAGGTGAGGGTGGTCAGGGCTGCCGGGCGGTGTTCGGGGGTGAGGTAGCGGTCGGCGACCTTGGCGGTGGCGAAGGCGAGGACGCCCTGGACGAGGGCCAGGTCGGTTTCGTACGGGAGGTGGGTGCGGGCGGTGTCCAGGTAGTCGGTGGGTGGGAGCGCGCCGTCGCGGACGGCGTCGCGCAGGGCGTTCCAGACGACGGCGCGGGTGAGGGGGTCGGGCAGGCCGGAGAGGCTGGTGCGGACGGCGTCGAAGGACTCGGGGTCGAAGCGGATCTTGGCGTAGGTGAGGTCGCCGTCGTTGAGGAGGAGCAGGGCGGGGCGTTTGCCGAGGGGCTCGGGCGTGGTGTGCGGGATGTCGAGGTCGAGGCGGTCGCGCAGGATGAGGTGGCGGCCCTCGTCGGCGACGTCCGGGTCGTAGAGGCCGACGGCGATGCGGTGCGGGCGGCTGCCGGTGTGTTCGACGGTGAGGGTGCAGGTGCCGTCGTCGCCGGGGGTCACCACGGGGGTGAGGGTGTCGACGCCGGTGGTGCGCAGCCAGGCGTCGGCCCAGGCGTGGACGTCGCGTTCGGTGGCGGAGGCGAGGGAGTCGATGAAGTCGGCGAGAGCGGCGTTGGCGAACTTGTGGCGGGCGAAGTGGGTGTTGATGCCGGCCAGGAAGTCCTTCTCGCCGAGCCAGGCCACGAGTTGGCGTAGTGCCGAGGCGCCCTTGGCGTAGGAGATGCCGTCGAAGTTGAGGAGGGCGGAGGCCGTGTCGTTGACGTTCTCGGGGGCTACGGGGTGGGTGGACGGGCGCTGGTCGGCGTCGTAGCCCCAGGCCTTGCGGACGACTCCGAAGTCGGTCCAGGTGTCGGTGAAGCGGGTCGCTTCGGTGAGGGTCTGGTAGCCCATGTACTCGGCGAAGGACTCGTTCAGCCAGATGTCGTCCCACCAGCGGAGGGTGACGAGGTCACCGAACCACATGTGTGCCATCTCGTGGGCGATGACCATGGCGCGGGTCTGGCGTTCGGTGTCGGTGACGGCGGAGCGGTAGACGAAATCGTCGCGGAAGGTGACCAGGCCGGGGTTCTCCATGGCGCCGGCGTTGAACTCGGGGACGAAGGCCTGGTCGTAGGAGTCGAAGGGATACGGCTCCTCGAATTTTTCGTGGTAGCGGTCGTAGCACTGCTTGGTGATCTCGAAAAGTTCCTCGGCGTCCGCGTCCAGGTGGGGGGCGAGGGAGCGGCGGCAGTGCAGGCCGAAGGGCAGGTCGCGGTGTTCGGTGCGCACGGAGTGCCAGGGGCCGGCGGCGACGGCGACGAGGTAGGTGGAGATCAGGGGGGTGGTGGTGGCCTGCCAGCGGCCGTCGCCCAGGTGTTCGGTGATGCCGTTGGCGAGGACGCTCCAGCCTTCGGGGGCCGTCACGGTCAGGTCGAAGACGGCTTTGAGGTCGGGTTGGTCGAAGGCGGCGAAGACGCGCTGGACGTCGTCCATGAACAGCTGGGTGTAGACGTAGGTCTCGCCGTCGGTGGGGTCGGTGAAGCGGTGCATGCCCTCGCCGGTGCGGGAGTAGCGCATGCTCGCGTCGAGGTGCAGTTCGTGCTCGCCGGCGGTGAGGTTCTTCAGGGGCAGGCGGTTGCCGTCGAGGGTTTCCGGGTCGAGGGGCTGCCCGTCGAGGGTGGCGCTGCGCAGCTGTGCGGGCTTGAGCTCGACGAAGCTGTCGGCCTCCGTGCGCGCGGTGAAGCGGATGACGGTGCGGGAGTCGAAGGTCTCGTCGCCGGTGGTCAGATCGAGGTCGATCGTGTAGCGGTGGACGTCGAGGAGCTTTGCACGGGTCTGCGCTTCGTCGCGCGTCAGGACGGACATGCAGGCAATGCTGCCCGATGGCACTGACAAGGCACAGGGGCGGACCGGTACGCGCCCTATGTCCGCTCTCCTTCGAGCTCCCCGTCGTGCGCCTGGATCAGACGCCGGGCAGGGAGGCGGGGGTCGGGGTGGGGCAGGGCGGCCGGGCGGTGCGCGGGGTCGTCGGTGTCGGTGTGGTCCTTGACGAGGACGCGCAGTTCGCGGATCTCCTGCTCCAGGGCGAGGTGGCGGCGGTGGGCGTCGTAGAGGTAGCGGACCTTGGTGCGCAGCGACCAGGGGTCTATGGGTTTCATGACGAGGTCGGCGACGCCGAGGGCGAAGGCGGTGGACGTCAGTAACCGGTCGGGGCCGAAGCCGGTGAGGAGGATGACCGGGATGTGCTGGGTCTGTTCCACGCGGCGCATGTAGCGCACCACGTCCAGGCCGCTGACGCCGGGCATGCGGACGTCGAGCAGCAGGAGGCCGACCTGTCCGCGGAGCACCTGCTTGAGGGCCTCGTCGCCGTTGGTGGCGCGGCCCAGCTGATAGCCCAGCGGGGCCAGGGCGCTCTCCAGGGCGTACAGGGTGTCCTCGTGGTCGTCCACGATGAGGATCTTGGCTTCCGGCATGGCCCGTCGTCCCTCCCGCGTGGACAACCAGCTTATGTCCGAGGTGCTGACGTGCCGTGGCCGTCAGCTGACAAGGAGTGCACAGCGCAGCATGCCCCGTGCGGGCCCTTCTGTCACGTCCTCTGCGGTATCGACCGAGGTCAATTCGCCGTTTTTGCGGAGCCGTTGACGGCGTCGTCAGCGATGCGTTCGTGGTGGCGGATCACTTCGGCGATGATGAAGTTCAGGAACTTCTCAGCGAATGCCGGGTCCAGTTTGGCGCTTTCGGCGAGGGCGCGCAGCCGTTCGATCTGGCGGGCCTCACGCGCCGGGTCGGCGGGCGGCAGTTTGTGTGCGGCCTTGAGGTGGCCGACCTGCTGGGTGGCCTTGAAGCGTTCGGCGAGCATGTGGATGACGGCCGCGTCGATGTTGTCGATGCTGTCGCGCAGCCGGGCGAGTTCCTCGCGGACGGCGGGGTCGACGTCGCGGGTGCCGGTGTTGCTGGTGGTCATGGGCGCCCAGCCTACGTGGCGGGCGTGGGTTCGATCATCGCACGCGCGCGTGGAGCTGTGGGTGGAGTCCCTGGGGCGCGTCAACTACGGGCCGCGCAGCGGGGAGTCCAAGGGGATCACCGGGGGTCTGCTGCACGAGCGGCAGTATTTGCACGGGGTACGCGCGCGTGGGCTGCGTCTGGATGCGCTGGACGACATCGGGGACGTCCCCTTCCAGCCGCTTGCCGGGGAGGGCGCACCGGGGCTGTACCGGGGGACGGTCACCGTGCGGGACGCCGGGGGCGCGCGGCTCGAACTGCCGGGCTGGACCCGCGGCTTCGTCTGGGTCAACGGGTTCAACCTGGGCCGCTACTGGTCGGCGGGCCCCCAGCGCTCCCTGTACCTGCCCGGTCCGGTGCTGCGCGAGGGCGAGAACGAGCTGTGGCTGCTGGAGTTCGAGGAGGCGGCAACCGGGGCCGTGCCCCTGCGGGGTCTCCAGCGATCTTCAGGGTTGGCGGGTCGACGGGGCGGGCGAGCGGGGGAAAATCCGCTCACGTCCCCGTACAGTGGAATCGGGTTCAGGGCGTCTTGGGGGTTCGGGCGTGGCGAACGGCGGACCGGTCGAGCACGGCTACCCACACCTGGAGACGGTGCGGGCCGCCATCACCGCGCTCTACAAACGGTTGTCGTACGACACCATCCAGACCTTCTCCAGCAGCGTCCTGCCCGCCGATGTGGCCTTCTGCGACACCGACGACCTCTATCTGGGCGCGCAGCGGGTGGCCCGCGAGCTGGTGCGCCACTACCACCTGCCGGACGCGCGGATGGTCGTCGGCTTCCGTGAGATGCAGCACGCGGCGAACGTCGAACTGGCCGCGGGCCCCGAGTACTTCGTCGAACTGAACGACCGCTTCCGCACCCACCGCCGCGACATCGGCGCCGCCCTGGCGCACGAGATCATGCATGTGTATCTGCACCGCCTGGACCTGTCCTTCCCCGGCACCCGCGACAACGAGATCCTCACGGACACGGCGACGACCTACCTGGGCGCGGGCTGGCTGCTGCTGGACGCCTACCGGGAGGACTCGGCCTCCTCCCAGAAGCTCGGCTATCTGACCCCCGAGGAGTTCGGCTACGTCCTGGCGAAACGCGCGCTGGTCTTCCACGAGGACCCGTCGATCTGGTTCACCAGCCCGCAGGCCTACGAGGCCTACACCCGGGGCATGACACAGGCCCGCCACGACGAACAGCAGCCCCCGCTGACGGCCGCCGGCTGGGCGGGCCGCCGCCGCTACGCCCGCGACCGCCGCCACGCCCCGGGGCCACAGCCCGGCGTGCCCTACACCTTCACCCCCGACGGCGGCGGCCGGCTGCGCGTCTCGTTCCCCTGCCCGACCTGCCATCAGAAGATCCGGGTACCGGTACGTGGGCGCGTCCGCGCGCGGTGTGCGCTGTGCCGGACGGTGCTGGAATGTGACACCTAGGGGCAATACCAGTGACTTAACAGTCTCGACTGGTAGGTTGTCTGCTCAGGAGGTGCCTGGATGCCGCGCCCTGGGCAGGTCAAGCCGGAGAGTGACGAGCGGCTGTCGGACCGGATCGCGATCGGCCTGCTGACGCGTACGTTTCCGCCGGAGTTGGTCGACCGCGTCGTGGCAGAGTCCGGGAAGACCGGTCAGCGCCAACGGCTGCTGCCGCCACGGGTGGTGGTCTACTTCGTCCTCGCCATGTGCCTGTTTTCCGGGCAGGGGTATGAGGAGGTCGCAAGGCTGCTGACCGAGGGGCTGGCCTGGGCCCGGCGTTGGTCGGGGTCGTGGCAGGTGCCCACTACAGCGGCGATTTCCCGGGCCCGGGTCAGGCTAGGGCCGCAGCCGTTGAAGGCGTTGTTCGAGCAGGTAGCTGGGCGGGTGGCGACCGAGGCCACTCCTGGTGCGTGGTACCGGGGTTGGCGTCTGATGGCGGTCGACGGGACAACGTTCGACGTGCCGGACAGTGACGAGAACGGCGCGCGGTTCGGGCGGGCGAAGACCCATCGGGGCGAGCGGTCGGCGTTCCCGCAGGTACGGGTGGTGGCACTGGCCGAGTGCGGCACGCATGCGATCACCCACGCGACCCTGGGGCCGTTCACGACCGCCGAGTCGGTCCTGGCGCATGAGCTGTTTCCCGCCCTGGGCCCGGGCGATCTGTTGATGGCCGACCGCGGGTTCGCCGGCCTGGCGCAGTGGCGGGCCGCCTCGGCCGGCGGCGCGGACCTGCTGTGGCGGATCAAGTCCACTGCCGTGCTGCCGGTGCGGCGGGAGCTTCCCGACGGCTCATACCTGTCGGACATCGTCGCCGCCAAAGACCACCGCAAGCGCACCGATCCGAGTGTGGTGCGGGTCATCGAGTACACCCTGGACGACCCCGGCCGACCGGTACAGTCAGCGCCTTACCGGCTGATCACCACCATCCTCGACCACAAGGCAGCACCCGCCACGGAACTGGCGGCCCTGTACAACCAGCGGTGGGAGATCGAGACCGCTCTGGATGAACTCAAGACCCACCAGCGTGGCCCCGCCGAGGTCTTGCGGTCCCGCTCGCCGGACGGTGTCGAGCAGGAAGTCTGGGCCCATCTGCTGGTCCACCATGCAATCCGCCAGCTCATGCACATCGCCGCCGAGGGCGTCGACATGGACCCAGACCGGCTTTCCTTTACCCGCACCCTCCGCCCCGCCCGACGTCAGGTCACCGCGCAGGCGGCCTTTTCCCCCTGACCGCTTGGCCGTATCCCTCGCCGAGGGACTGCACGAGATAGCCCGCCACCTACTGCCGACTCGCCGCAGACGTTCCAACCCTCGCGTCGTCAAACGCAAAATGTCGAACTTCGGCGTCAAACACCTCGACCACCGCAACTGGCCCCGGCCCACCCGTGACCCAGCCGAAGCCGTGACCATCGCACCCCACTACAAGACAGCCCCGATCAACCCACCCGTCAAAGTGCCACGCGTCTGGGACCACGATCCCGACTAAGTCACTGGTATTGCACCTAGGGGTGCTGTTGTGCTCCCGGCCCTGCAGCGGGGGTCTGAACGGCCTCGTCCTCAAACACCGGACGGGCTGAAAGTGCCTGCTCGGCGTGGCAGTGCGGCACACAGAGCCGCGCACGCCACGAACGTCGCGGTCACCCAGGGCATCGCCGCCGTCAGTGCGTCCGTCAGGCCGTTGCCCGCGTGGTTGAAGAACACCGTGCCGACCGTGGCCGCCCCCAGTGCGCCCCCGAACTGCTGTGCCGTGGAGAAGGTTCCGGACGCCCCGCCCGCCAGCTCGACCGGCACCGCGGACAGGACCACGTTCACCAGCGGCACCACCAGGAAGCCCGGTCCGGCCCCCCGATCACCAGGCCCGGCACCATCGGCCAGGCGCCGGTGTGTGCGGCGGGCGCTCCGGTGACCGCTGCCCACACCCAGTCCAGACCGGCGGCCGTCATCAGGGCGCCGGCCCCGAGCACCAGGCGCCCGAACCTCACCGCGAGCGCGTCCGCGGCGGGCGCCGTGAGGAAACTGCCGACCGAGAAGGCCACGGTCACCACTCCGGCCTGCATCGGCGTGTACCGCTCGCTTCCCTGCAGCCAGAGCGCGAAGACCAGGAAGAACCCCTGCATGCCGACCGAGAACAACAGCTGGACCAGCACGCCCACCGAGAACGCGGGCAGCCGGAACGCCCGCACCGGCAGCAGCGGCACCGTCCCCGCACCGCGCCGGCGTGCTTCGAACGCCCCGACCCCGGCGACGGCGCAGACACCCGCGGCGAGGCAGAACCAGCCCCACACCGGCCGTCCGTTCCCCCGCCCCTGCACCAGCGGCAGCACGATCGCCACCAGCCCGGCCGCCAGCACCACGCTCCCGGGCAGATCCGGCCGCCCGGCCGACCGCTCCTTCGTGGACGGCACCAGCACCAGGCCCGCGACCAGCGTGGCCACCGCCACCGGCACGTTCACCAGGAACACCGAGCGCCAGCCCCAGCCGAACAGATCGGCATCGGTCAGCAGACCGCCGAGGAGCAGCCCCACCGCCGAGGCGAACCCGGCGACGGCTCCGTACATCCCGAACGCGGCACCACGCTCCTTGCCCGCGAACAGGGTGCGGAACGAGCCCAGCACCTGCGGAATCAGCACCGCCGCCAGCACACCCTGCACGGCCCGCGCGGCGATCAGCTGACCGGGCGTCTGGGCGAGGCCGCATCCAAGGCTCGCCAGGCCGAAGCCCGCGGTGCCGGCGAGTCACAGTCCGCGGCGCCCGAAGCAGTCCCCGAGGTGCCCGGAGACGATCAGTGTGGCGGCGAAGCCCAGCAGATAGGCGGAGACCAGCCTCCCCAGAGGGGGGACCCCCAGCAGTTCGCTCTGCGGGGCGTGCAGGTCACGGCCGACGGACGGGATCGCCACATTGACGATCGTGACGTCCAGCAGGTCCATCAGCGCCGCGATCATCATCACGACGGCGGCGACCCAGCGGCGCGGATACGGATCCGCGCTGTTCTCCCGCCCCACGGCGAACAGCCGCAACGGTGTCGGGGGCCACGGTGATGTTCCACTCCGCGGTGTCCGCCAGGCAGGGGCTGATCCCGAGCGAGGAGAAGGCCCTCGACCTCCTGGAGCGGCACGGTCCGCTCACCGCGAAGGACCTCGCCGAGCGCACCGGCCTGGCTCCCGCATCCGTCACCGGCCTGGTCGACCGTCTCGAAGCCAAGGAATTCGTACGCCGGGTCAAGCATCCGACGGACAAGCGGCGGGTGCTCGTGGAGCTGAACCGGGAGAAGATCGCCCATCTCTTCGCGTTCTTCGAGGAGTGGGCGCGGGACATCGCCGCGGCGTGCGAGGAGTTCAGCACGGACGAGCTGGACACCGTGATCCACTTCCTGCAGGTGATGACCCAGGAGCAGCGCAAGGCCGCCGCCCGCCTCAGCGGCTGAGCGCGCTCAGGCCCCGTACACCGCGCCCGGCTGTGCCGCCTCCGCCAGCAGCTTCAGCGCCGCCTCGCCCGCCTCGCCGGGACTCCAGCGCGCTCCCTTGTCGGCGCTCGGACCCGGCCGCCAGCCCTCCATGACCGTGATCCGGCCGCCCTCCGCCTCGAACACGCGCCCGCTCACACCGGCGCTTGCGGCGGAGCCGAGCCAGACGACGAGCGGGGAGACGTTTTCGGGGGCCATCGCGTCGAAGCCGTCGGCGGGCGCCGTCATCGTCTCGGCGAAGGTGCGTTCCGTCATCCGTGTGCGGGCAGCGGGCGCGACGGCGTTGACCTGGACGCCGTACCGGTGCAGTTCGGCCGCGGCGACCAGCGTCAGGCCGACGATGCCGGCCTTCGCGGCGCTGTAGTTGCCCTGCCCGACCGACCCCAACAGCCCGGCGCCGCTGCTGGTGTTGACGATCCGGGCCACCGGCGTACGGCCCGCCTTGGCCTCGGCCCGCCAGTGCGCGGCGGCATGCTTCAGCGGCAGGAAGTGGCCCTTGAGGTGGACACGCAGGACGGCGTCCCAGTCGTCCTCGTCGAGGTTGACGAGCATCCGGTCGCGCAGGAAGCCGGCGTTGTTGACGAGGGTGTCGAGCCGGCCGTACGTCTCCAGGGCCGTGGCGATCAGGGAGGCCGCTCCTTCGGTGGTGGCGATGTCGCCGCCGTGGGCGATCGCCTCGCCGCCCGCCGCGCGGATCTCGTCCACCACCCGCCCGGCCGGACTGTCGGGGCCCGGCGCCCCGTCCAGGCCCACCCCCAGGTCGTTGACGACCAGCCGGGCGCCCTCCGCCGCGTACGCGCGCGCGTGCGCTCGCCCGAGGCCGCGGCCGGCTCCGGTGACGACCACGACCCGCCCGTCGCAGATTCCGCTCATCTCACTCCTCCTTGTTGGCAGTTGCCGCATCCAGGAACGCCGGCCGCTCGCCTCCCCCGTGCACCAGCAGGCTTGCCCCGCTGATGTAGGCGGCCGCGTCGGAGGCCAGGAACACGGCGGCCGCGCCCACGTCGGCGGGGGTGGCCAGGCGGCCGAGCGGCACCGTGCGGGAGACCGCCTCGATGCCGTCCTCGCCGCCGTAGTGGAGGTGGGCCAGCTCGGTGCGGACCATGCCGACGACGAGGGTGTTGACACGCACCTCCGGCGCCCACTCCACGGCCATCGAGCGGGCGAGGCTCTCCAGGCCCGCCTTGGCCGCCCCGTAGGCGGCGGAACCGGGCGAGGGGCGGCTGCCGCTGACGCTGCCGATCATCACCACGGAGCCCTGCGCCCGCCTGAGGTGTTCGTACGCGGCGAGGGACGCCGTCAGCGGCGCGAGGAGGTTCAGCTCCAGCACGCGCGCGTGCCGCTCGGCTTCCACGTCGGCCAGCAGCCGGTAGGGCCCGCCGCCCGCGTTGTTGACCAGGACGTCCAGCCGGGGGAGTCCGGCGAAGAAGGACCGTACGGCGGGCGGGTCACGCAGATCGAGGGGTGCGAACTCGACGCCCCCGAGGGGAGTTTCGGGCGGCCTGCGGGCACAGGCGACGACCTCGGCACCGGCCTCGGCGAAGGCCTGCGCGATCCCGGCTCCGACACCTCGGGTGCCGCCGGTGACGACGACGGTCCTGCCGCTCAGCTGCGGCCGGGGCAAGTTGTCCACAAGCCTCCCGCTCCGATCCGAGGGCTGCTAGCTTCGAAGCCTCGCACCTAACAAATGTTTGGTGGAAAGGCGTTGGTTGGAAAGGTAGCTGATGTGCCCATGGGTGTCTCCACCTCGTCCCCGGAAAAGGGGCCACAAGAAAATGGCATCGCCGTCGTGACGGTCGACTTCCCGCCGGTGAACGCGCTGCCGGTGAACGGCTGGTTCGCCCTGGCCGACGCGGTGCGCGCGGCGGGCCGCGACCCGCAGGTGCGGTGCGTGGTGCTGGCCGCGCGGGGGCGGGGGTTCAACGCGGGCGTGGACATCAAGGAGATACAGGCGCAGGGGCCGAGCGCACTGGCCGGTGCCAACCGCGGCTGCTTCGAGGCGTTCGCGGCGGTGTACGAGTGCGCGGTGCCCGTGGTGGCGGCGGTGCAGGGCTTCTGCCTGGGCGGCGGGATCGGGCTGGTGGGGAACGCGGACGTGATCGTGGCGAGCGAGGACGCCACCTTCGGGCTGCCCGAGCTGGACCGGGGCGCCCTGGGTGCGGCAACGCACCTGTCCCGGCTGGTCCCGCAGCACCTGATGCGCGCGCTGTACTACACCTCCCGCACCGCGACCGCCGCCGAGCTGCACGCGCACGGCTCGGTGTGGCGGGTGGTGCCGCGGGAGGAACTGCAGGCCGCCGCCCTGGAGTTGGCGGGTGAGATAGCCGCCAAGGACGGTGAGCTGCTGCGGCTGGCCAAGGCCGCCATCAACGGCATCGATCCGGTCGACGTGCGCCGCAGCTACCGCTTCGAGCAGGGCTTCACCTACGAGGCGAACGCGGTCGGGGTGGGCGACCGGGTCCGCGACACCTTCGGCAAGGAGAAGCACGAGAGGGACGAGAGGGACGGTGCACAGGCGTGAGTGACAAGACGATGACCGCCGAGCAGGTCGTCTCCCGTCTGCACAGCGGCATGACCCTCGGCATCGGCGGCTGGGGTTCACGGCGCAAACCGATGGCTCTGGTCAGGGCACTGCTGCGGTCCGGCATCGGCGACCTGACCGTCATCTCGTACGGCGGCCCGGACGTCGGCATGCTCGCGGCCGCCGGACGGATCCGGAAACTGGTGGCACCCTTCGTCACCCTCGACTCCATCCCCCTCGAACCGCACTACCGCGCGGCGCGCGAGGGCGGTGCCTTCGAGCTGATGGAGATCGACGAGGCGATGTTCATGTGGGGGCTGCACGCGGCGGCGAACCGGCTGCCGTTCCTGCCGGTGCGGGCCGGGATCGGCTCGGACGTGATGCGGGTCAACCCCGGGCTGCGGACGGTGACTTCGCCCTACGAGGACGGGGAGACGTTCGTGGCGATGCCCGCCCTGCGGATGGATGCGGCCCTGGTGCACCTGGGCCGCGCCGACCGGCTGGGCAACGGGCAGTATCTGGGCCCCGACCCGTACTTCGACGACCTGTTCTGCGAGGCGGCGGACGCGGCGTACCTGTCGTGCGAACGCATCGTCGACACGGCCGAGTTGACGAAGGAGGCCGCACCGCAGACCCTGCTCGTCAAGCGCCATACGGTGACCGGGGTCGTCGAGGCCCCGAACGGCGCCCACTTCACCTCCTGCGCGCCCGACTACGGGCGGGACGAGGCCTTCCAGAAGCAGTACGCGTCCACGCCCTGGCCGGAGTTCGCCGCCCGGTTCCTCGCAGGGGACGAACAGGCCTATCAGTCGGCGGTCAGGGAGGCGACATGAGCGAGGTCAGCCGCGCCGAGTACTGCGTGATCGCCTGCGCCGAGGCCTGGCGGGGCAACGGTGAGGTGCTCGCCAGTCCCATGGGACTGATCCCGTCCGTCGGCGCCCGTCTCGCCCGGCTCACGTTCTCCCCGGACCTGCTGCTGACCGACGGCGAGGCGATGCTCATCCGCCCGGACGGGACGCCGGAGGGCTGGCTGCCGTACCGGCAGCATCTCGCCCTGGTCTCCAGTGGCCGCCGGCACGTGATGATGGGGGCGAGCCAGATCGACCGGTTCGGCAACCAGAACATCTCGTGCATCGGTGACTGGAAACGGCCCACGCGGCAGCTGCTCGGTGTGCGCGGCGCACCGGTCAACACCCTGAACAATCCGACGAGCTACTGGGTGCCGAGGCATTCGCGGCGCGTGTTCGTCGAGAAGGTCGACATGGTCTGCGGTGTCGGATACGACCGTGCGGCCGGTGCGCGCTACCACCGCATCCCGTGTGTCGTCTCCGATCTGGGCGTCTTCGACTTCGCCACCCCTGACCACTCGATGCGGCTTGCTTCCCTGCACCCGGGTGTCACGGTGGAGCAGGTCAGGGAGGCGACGGGCTTCGATCTGGCCGTCCCGGACGAAGTGCCGGCGACTCGTGAGCCGACCGCCGAGGAGCTGCGGCTGATCCGTGAGGTGATCGACCAGGCCGGCAGCCGTGCCAGGGAGGTCGGTTCGTGATGGAGACGGCTCTCACCCGGCTGGTCGGCATCCGGCATCCGATCGTGCAAACCGGTATGGGGTGGGTGGCGGGCCCGCGTCTGGTCTCCGCTTCGGCGAACGCGGGCGCGCTGGGCATCCTGGGCTCCGCGACCATGACGGTCGACCGGCTGCGGGAGGCGATACGGCAGGTCAGGTCCCGTACGGACGCGCCGTTCGGGGTCAATCTGCGGGCCGACGCCTCGGATGCGGGCGACCGGGTGCGGATCCTGATCGAGGAGGGCGTGCGGGTGGCCTCCTTCGCCCTTGCGCCCTCCGCCGAGCTGATCGCGGAGCTGAAGGAGGCGGGCGTGGTCGTCATCCCCTCCATAGGGGCCCGCCGGCATGCCGAGAAGGTCGCGGCGTGGGGCGCGGATGCCGTGATCGTGCAGGGCGGCGAGGGCGGCGGGCACACCGGCGAGGTCGCGACGACGGTGCTGCTGCCGCAGGTGGTGGACGCGGTGCGGATACCGGTGGTGGCGGCGGGCGGATTTTTCGACGGCCGGGGGCTGGTCACGGCGCTGGCGTACGGGGCCGCTGGGATCGCGATGGGCACGCGGTTCCTGCTCACCTCCGACTCGACGGTGCCGGACGCGGTGAAAGCCAGGTACCTGGCGGCGACGGTCAAGGACGTCACGGTGACCACGGCGGTGGACGGGCTGCCGCACCGGATGCTGCGCACGGACCTGGTGGACGCGCTGGAGGACTCGGGCCGGGCGAAAGCCCTGCTGCACGCCATGCGCCGGGCGGCAGGGTTCCGGAAGCTGTCGGGGCTGACCTGGCGGCAGATGGTTCGCGACGGGCTCGCCCTCAAGCACGGCAAGGAGCTGTCCTGGAGTCAGGTGCTGCTCGCCGCGAACACCCCCATGCTGCTCAAATCAGCCATGGTGGACGGCCGTACGGACCTCGGGGTGATGGCGTCCGGGCAGGTCGCCGGGGTGATCGAGGACCTGCCCCCGTGTGCGGAGCTGGTGGAGCGGATCATGAAGGAGGCGGAGGGGACCATCGAGTCGCTGGGGTCGCTCAGATCCGTTCGATGATCGTCACGTTGGCCTGGCCGCCGCCCTCGCACATCGTCTGCAGTCCGAACCGGCCGCCGGTGCGCTCCAGTTCGTGCAGCAGGGTGGTCATGAGCTTGACCCCGGTCGCGCCGAGGGGATGACCAAGGGCGATCGCGCCGCCGTTGACGTTGACCTTGTCCGGGTCGGCGCCGGTCTCCTTCAGCCAGGCCAGGACGACCGGTGCGAAGGCCTCGTTGATCTCGACGAGGTCGACGGCGTCGATGGTCAGGCCGGTCTTCTTCAGGGCGTGGGCGGTGGCCGGTATCGGGGCCGAGAGCATGCGGATCGGGTCCTCGCCGCGCACGGAGAGGTGGTGCACGCGTGCACGCGGTGTGAGCCCGTGCTCGCGCACCGCCCGCTCCGAGGCGAGCAGCATCGCCGCCGCTCCGTCGGAGACCTGGGAGGAGCAGGCGGCGGTGATGGTGCCACCGTCGAGGACCGGCCTGAGCCCGGCCATCTTCTCCAGGGAGGTGTCCCGGCGCGGGCCCTCGTCGACGGCGACCGGGCCGTAGCCGATGGTCTCGCGGTCGAAGCGGCCCTCGTCGATGGCGCGCAGCGCCCGCTGATGGGACCTGAGTGCGAACTCCTCCTGGTCCTGGCGGCTGATCCCCCACTTGACGGCGATCACCTCGGCGCCGACGAACTGGTTCACCGGCTGGTCCCCGTACCGTGCGCGCCAGCCCTCGCTGCCCGCGAAGGGGCCTGCGGTGAACCCCAGGGGCTCGGCGGCCTGGCGGGTCGCGAAGGCGATGGGGATCTGCGACATGTTCTGCACGCCGCCCGCGACCACCAGGTCCTGCGTGCCCGACAGCACGGCCTGCGCCGCGAAGTGCACGGCCTGCTGCGAGGACCCGCACTGCCGGTCGATGGTCACGCCCGGCACCTCCTCGGGCAGCCCGGCCGCCAGCCAGCAGGTCCGAGCGATGTCCCCGGCCTGCGGCCCCACCGCGTCCAGACAGCCGAACACGACGTCCTCGACAGCGGCCGGATCGACGCCCGAGCGGCCCATCAGCTCCTTCAGCACATGGGCACCGAGGTCAGCAGGATGGACACCGCTCAGTCCACCCCCGCGCCGCCCCACAGGCGTACGGACCGCTTCGACGATATAGGCCTCAACCATGGCAACTCCCCAGCCTTCCCCACGGGTCATGTGCGTACGGCGATCCCGTCCAGCACCATCGACAGGTACTGCCGGGCGATCTCCTCCGGGCTGTGCTGCCCGCCGGGCCGGTACCAGGACGCGGCCACCCACACGGTGTCGCGCACGAACCGGTAGGTGAGCCGGACGTCCAGGTCGGCCCGGAAGACCTGGGCGGCGACCCCGCGCTCCAGCGTGGCCAGCCATGCCTTCTCGAACTTGCGCTGCGACTCGGCGAGGAACGCGAACCGCTCCTGCGCCAGCAGCTGCTTGCTCTCCTTCTGGTAGATCGCGACAGCGGCGCGGTGCCGGTCGATCTCCCGGAACGACTCGGTGACCAGGGCCTCCAGGGTCTCCCGCGGTCCCAGCTCGGCGTCCAGGACGGTGTCGTAGCCGCCCCAGAGCTCGTCGAGGAAGGTCCGCAGGATCTCCTCCAGCATCGATTCCTTGGAGTCGAAGTGGTAGTAGAGGCTGCCCGCGAGCATGCCCGCGTGGTCTGCGATCTTGCGTACGGTGGTGGCGTTGTAGCCCTGCTCGGCGAAGACCTCGGCGGCGGTGTCGAGGAGTTCGCGCCGCCGGGCGGGTGCGGCGGTCACCTGGGGCTTCTTCTTGGTCGGCACGGGTCCATTGTCGTCCGCTCCGGTCCTCAGGCGTGCTGGCTGCTGACGGAGAGGACTTCTCCGGTCAGGTACGAGGAGTAGCCGGACGCCAGGAACACGATGACGTTGGCCACCTCCCACGGCTGCGCGTACCGCCCGAAGGCCTCGCGTGCGGTCAGTTCCTCCAGCAGTTCCGGCGTCGTCACCTTCACCAGGTGCGGGTGCATGGCGAGGCTCGGCGAGACGGCGTTGACCCGCACGCCGTATTCGGCGGCCTCGATCGCCGCGCACCGGGTCAGCGCCATCACGCCCGCCTTCGCCGCGGCGTAGTGGGCCTGGCCGGCCTGGGCGCGCCAGCCGACCACGGAGGCGTTGTTGACGATCACTCCGCCCCGGCCGTCCGCCCTCATCAGCCGCAGCGCGGCCCGTGTGCACCGGAACGTGCCGTTCAACGTCACGTCGAGGACCCGGGCCCACTGCTCGTCGCTCATGTCGACGAGGTCCGAAGTGCCGCCCAGACCAGCGTTGTTGACCACTACGTCCAGCCGCCCGTGCTCCCGTACTGCGGCCTCGAACAGGGCCTGCACCGGGCCCTCGTCGGTGACGTCGCACGGCAGGGCGGCGACCGACGCGGCCCCGAACTCTCCGGCGAGCTCGGCCTCGTACTCCTTGAGGCGCCGCACGTGCGCGTCGCCGATCAGCACGCGTGCGCCCTCTTCCAGGAAGCGCCGCGCGGTGGCGCCGCCGATGCCCGCTCCGGCTGCCGCGGTGATGACGGCGGTGCGTCCCTTCAGCAGCCCGTGCCCCGGCTCGTACACGGGACTCTCGACGACTGTCATAGCCCCACGCTAACCTACCAAACACTTGTTAGGGAAGGATGGCAGCCGATGGATCTCGCCTTCACACAGGAAGAGGAGGCCTTCCGCGCCGAGGCCCGGGCCTGGCTCGCGGACCGGGTGCCGCGCGCCCCCCTGCCGTCCCTGGAGACCGCGGAGGGCTTCGCGGCACACCGCGCGTGGGAGGCCGAACTGGCCGCGGACCGCTGGTCGGTCGTCAACTGGCCGATGGAGTACGGCGGAAGGGACTCCGGCCTGGTCCGGTGGCTGATCTTCGAGGAGGAGTACTGGGCGGCGGGGGCCCCGGGCCGGGTCTCTCAGAACGGGATCAGTCTGCTCGCCCCGACCCTGTTCGACCACGGCAGCGAGGAGCAGAGAGCGCGCGTGCTGCCGCCCATGGCCACCGGCGAGGTGGTGTGGGCGCAGGCATGGTCCGAGCCGGAGGCGGGCTCGGACCTGGCGTCGCTGCGGTCGAAAGCGGTGCGCACGGACGGCGGCTGGCTGCTGAGCGGGCACAAGACGTGGTCGTCGCGGGCCGCCTTCGCGGACCGTGCCTTCGGCCTGTTCCGCAGCGACCCGGGGGCCCCGAAGCCCCACCAGGGCCTGACCTACCTGATGTTCGGCCTGTGCGCACCCGGTGTCACGGTGCGCCCGATCGGCCGCCTCGACGGGAAACCGGCGTTCGCCGAGCTCTTCCTGGACGAGGTGTTCGTGCCGGACGAGGACGTGATCGGCGCACCCGGCGAGGGCTGGCGGATCGCGATGTCGACGGCGGGCAACGAGCGGGGTCTGATGCTCCGCTCCCCCGGCCGTTTCCTGGCAGCGGCGGAACGGCTGCACCGCCTCTGGCAGCAACAGGGCTCCCCGCCCGCCGCCCGGGCCCAGGTGGCGGACGCCCTGATCGGCGCCCGGGCCTACCGCCTCTTCACCTTCGCCGCCGCCTCCCGCTTCCTGGAGGGCGGCTCCATCGGCCCGGAGTCCAGCCTGAACAAGGTCTTCTGGTCCGAGTACGACATCGCGCTGCACGAGACGGCCCTCGATCTGCTGGGTGAGCAGGGCGAGGCGGCGGACTCGGAGTGGGCCGAGGGCTATGTCTTCTCCCTGGCCGGCCCGATCTACGCGGGCACGAACGAGATCCAGCGCGACATCATCGCCGAGCGCCTGCTCGGCCTGCCGAAGGGACGCCGCTAGTGGCTCCGCCGGGTGTGCCGCGATGGGTTGTTTGTCGTCTGCGGCGCCGTCGTGGCTTGGCGCGCCCACGCGGCGGCAGCCGCATGTTCAACACAGCCCCGCGCCCCTTCAGGGCGTTTCCGAACCGCACCGCAACTCCCGCGCCCGAAGGTATGCCGAAGGTTTCGAAGGGACGTTACTGATGCGGTTCCTCCTTGACGCCGAACAGCGTGCGTTCGCGGCCTCGCTGGACGCCATGCTGACCGCAGCCGACACTCCTTCCGTCGTACGGGACTGGAGCCGCGGCGAGCACATGAGCGGCCGCGCGTTGTGGTCCCGTCTCTCGGAGGCGGGCGTCTTCGCGCTGGCGGTTCCCGAGGAGTACGGCGGCCTGGGCCCCCGTCCCGTCGAACTCGCCGTCGCCTTCGTCGAGTTGGGGCGGCATGCGGTGCCGGGTCCGGTGGTGGAGACGGTCGCGGCGACCGCACTGCTCGCCGCACTGGACGACACGGGACCGGCGAAACGCCTGCTGCCCGCGCTGGCCTCCGGTGAGTCGGCGGCGACGCTCGCGACGGGACCGTATGCGCTGGACGCGGACATGGCGGACGTACGGCTGACTGTGGCGGCAGGGGACGCCGAGCTGCGCCTCGCTCCCCCGCCCGGCCGACCTCGCCCCTCCCTCGACCCCGCCCGCCGCCTGTACGCGCCGACGCCCGGCGGGGAACTGCTCGTCGCCGGTGCGCAGGTCGCCGAGGCCGTCGCCCATGGCCTGACCTGGGGTCGCCTTGCCACTGCCGCCCAGTGTCTCGGCATCGGACTGGCGCTCCTGGACCAAACCGTCGCCTACGCCCGGCAGCGCACCCAGTTCGGCGTCCCCATAGGCTCCTTCCAGGCCGTCAAGCATCAACTGGCCGACGCGAAGATCGCATTGGAGTTCGCCCGTCCCCTGCTGTTCGGTGCCGCGCTCACCATGACCCCTGCCGACGTGGCCGCCGCCAAGGTCACGGCATCCGAGGCCGCGTACGCCGCCGCCCGTACGGCGCTGCAGTTGCACGGCGCGATCGGCTACACCGCGGAGTACGACCTGTCCCTGTGGCTGACCAAGGCCCGCGCCCTGCGCACCGCGTGGGGCGGGCCCGAGGAGTGCCGGGCCCTGGTCCTCAGTGGTGGTGATCGCCGCTGGTGAGTTCCCGGTACTCCTCCACCGTCGGCTTCGGGATGTGGGAATCCGAGCCGAACATCACCCCGGCCAGCCGGGCGCGCACCCGCTGCCCCGGCCTGACCGGCCGCCGTACGCCGTTCGCGTCCACGAGCGGGCCGATCTCGTAGGGCGGGTTCTGCTCGTGCTGGGTGAGGGTGAACAGCTGGTCCTGCGCGAGGGGTTCGTGGACCTCGACGAACTCGCCGTGCGGCAGCCGTTTGATGGTGCCGCTCTCCCTGCCGTGCAGCACCTTGTCCCGGTCCTTGCGCTGCAGGCCCATGCAGACCCGCTTGGTGACGAGGAACGTGACGACCGGCGCCACGAAGAAGGAGACCCGCACGAACCAGGTGATCGAGTTGATGGACAGATGCAGATGGGTGGCGACGATGTCGTTGCCGCCGCCGATCAGCAGCACGACGTAGAGGGCCAGCCAGGCCGCGCCCAGGCCGGTGCGGACGGGCATGTTGCGCGGACGGTCCAGGATGTGGTGCTCGCGTTTGTCGCCGGTGATCCATGCCTCGAGGAAGGGATACAGACCGAGGGCGAGCAGCAGCGGCGGGAAGAGCGTGAAGGGGATGAAGACGCCGAGTTCGAGGGTGTGGCCCCAGAAGTTGAGCTCCCATCCCGGCATCACCCGGATCAGGCCCTCGGAGAAGCCGAGATACCAGTCGGGCTGGGCTCCCGTGGTCACCAGGTCCGGGCGGTAGGGGCCGAAGGCCCACACGGGGTTGATGCTGGCGATGCCGCCCATGAGCGCCAGCACACCGAAGACGAGGAAGAAGAAGCCGCCCGCCTTGGCCATGTAGACCGGCAGGAAGGGCATGCCGACGACCGTCTTCTGGTCCCGTCCGGGCCCCGGGTACTGGGTGTGCTTGTGGTAGAAGACCAGGATCAGATGGGCGACGACCAGGCCCAGCATGATCCCCGGCAGCAGCAGGACATGGACCGGGAAGAGCCGCGAGATGATGTCGTGCCCCGGGAACTCCCCGCCGAACAGGAACATCGACAGATACGTCCCGACGATCGGGACGGACAGGATCGCGCCGTCGGCGAAGCGGATGCCGGTGCCGGACAGCAGGTCGTCGGGGAGCGAGTAGCCGGTCAGGCCGGTGATGATGCCGAGGAACAGCAGGGTCCAGCCGAACAGCCAGTTGAGCTCACGCGGCTTGCGGAACGCGCCGGTGAAGAACACCCGCATCATGTGCACGAGCATGCCGGTGACGAAGACCAGCGCGGCCCAGTGGTGGATCTGCCGGATCAGCAGCCCGCCGCGCACATCGAAGCTGATGTCGAGCGTGGACTCGTAGGCCCGGGTCATCGAGATGCCGTTGAGCGGGACGTATGAGCCGTGGTAGATCACCTCGACGCCACTCGGCTCGAAGAACAGGGTGAGATAGATGCCGGTGAGGATCAGGATGAGAAAGCTGTAGAGGCAGATCTCCCCCAGCATGAAGGACCAGTGGTCCGGGAAGACCTTGCGCATATTGGCCTTGGCCAGTCCGTACAGACCCAGCCGCCCGTCGGCCCAGTCCGCCAGCTTCTCGCCCGTGCCCGCCGACTCCCTGCGCCTGGAGCCGGCCGTGTCGTTCCCCGATCGTGCGCCGTCCATACGTTCGTCGCCTCCCCGTCGGATCATCCTCAGGGTGGCACGGCGTCCCGGGTAAGCCAACGGTGGGAGCACCGTACGAGTGACTCGCGCTGCTCACGGGCTCTCAGGCGGGCCGCACGATCCCCTGGGCCCGCGCGGCGGCCAGCCACGTCGGGAACTCGCCGACCAGCCGGTCGTACAGCTCGGCGTCGGTCACCCGTGCCGGATCGGATCCGGCGTGGAAGAAGCCTGCGTTGTCGACGACCCGCTTCTGCGGCACCGCCAGCTCGTCCAGCTTGCGCAGGAAGTCGAACTGCTTGCTGCCCGGGTCCCCGAAGCCCACGAACTGCCAGAACAGCGGCAGCCCGGCCGCCTTGCACAGATAGCGTTCCGCGGCGAGCTTGTTGATCGGGCCGCCGTCGGTCTGGAAGACGACCAGGGCGGGGGCGGTCGAGCCGCTGTCGAGGTAGTGGTCGATGACCGCGTCCATCGCCAGGTGGTAGCTGGTCTTGCCCATGTGTCCGAGCCCGGCCACGATCTGCTCGATCCGGCCCTCGTGGCCGGCGAGCGCGATCTCGGTCTCGGCGTCGACGTCCGTCGAGAAGAAGACCACCGGCACGCGCCCGTCGTCGTCGAGATGCGCGGACAGTCCCAGCACCCGGTCGGCGAGCGCCTGCACACTGCCGTCCTTGTAGTACGGCTTCATCGACCCGGAGTAGTCGACGACGAGATACACCGCCGCCCGCAGCCCGTCCAGCCCGTGCTTCTGGAGCGACACCCCGGCGCTCTTGTACAGGCTGACCAACGCGGGCGCGGTCTCCTCGATCTTGCGGAGACTGATCGCGGCCATGCTCCCCCTTCGTTCGTGCCGAGGTTACGTCACGCCCGCCCCGCCGCTCCCACCACCCACAGGTGTTCGCTATTTTGTTCGCCGCCGTCCCCACCGGCTCGCCGCCCGTCCCACCCCCTCCGAGGAGCCGGCTGTGGAATCCGAGTCCACCGTCACCACCTGCTACCGCCATCCCAAGGTGGAGTCCCACGTCCGCTGCACCCGCTGCGACCGGTACATCTGCCCGGACTGCATGCGGGAGGCGGCCGTCGGCCACCAGTGCGTGGAGTGCGTGAAGGAGGGCGCGCGGTCGGTGCGGCAGGCACGTACCGCGTTCGGCGGCCGGATCACCTCGGCGCCCATGGTGACGTACGTCCTGATCGGGCTCAATGTGCTCGCGTATCTGGGCGAGCTGGTGCGGTCGTCGATCGTGGACCGGTTCGAGATGCTGGGCCGCGGGCTGGTCGGACCGGACGGCGGCCACTACATGTGGGTGGCCAACCACCCCTCGGCCTACCACGCCGAAGGGGTCGTCGCCGGTGAGTGGTACCGCATGCTGACCGGCGCGTTCCTCCATCTGCCGGTCACCGGGGGCACGTTCGGGATCCTGCACATCGTGATGAACATGGTGTCGCTGTGGAACATCGGCCGGGTGGTGGAGTCCCAGCTGGGCCGCATCCGCTACATCACGCTCTATCTGCTGTCCGCGCTCGGCGGCTCGGTCCTCGTGCTGCTGGTCGCTCCCGACACCCCCACCCTCGGCGCGTCCGGCGCGATCTTCGGCCTCGGGGCGGCGTACTACGTGATGGCGCGCCGCCTGGGCGCCGACATGAGCCAGGTCAACCGTTTCATGGCGGGCCTGCTGCTGTGGCTGCTGATCTCCGCGGGCCTCACCTCCTGGCAGGGCCACCTCGGCGGGCTGCTGGCCGGCGGTGTGGTGACCCTCGCCTACGCCTACGCACCCCGTGACCGACGCCGCAACCTCGTCCAGGCGGGCGCCTGCGTCGCCCTGCTGGCGCTCCTTGTGGTCCTGACGGTCGCGAAGGCCACGGAACTGGCGGCCTGACCGGGCACGGGAAAAGCAGGTGTCCGGCCGACGGGGCCGACCGTACGCTTCCGGCCATGTCCGAACATCCGTGGTTCGTCATCGAACCGGAAGACGTCGACGAACTCGAACTGACCGAAGACGACCGCGCCTTCGCGGCCGCGCCGGGCGAGCGCACCGCCGGTTGGACCGAGGCCCGCGTCGACGGCCGGCTCGACCGGACCGACGATGCGCTGGTCGCCTGTCTCTCCTTCGGCGACCCCGGGGCCCGACGCCATCTGATCGACGTCGGTGTGCACTTCTACGGCGGCCGCGTCCGCGGTGACCGTCTGCACAACCAGTCGTTCCTCCTGACCGACCGTCCCTCCGCCTGGGCGCTGGAGGCCACCGGCACGGTCGACGAGCCGCCCGACCGGTCGGCGCGGTGGTTCCGGTCGGTGCTGGACAAGCCCGTCGTGCTGTACGTCTGGCTGAACGACGACCGGTACGCGTACGCGGCGCGCTTCGCCCATGCCGACGACGACCGGACGATCAGCCAGATGTACAACAAGGACCTGGCCCCGGCCGGTCAGGCGGAGGAGCTGATCGCAGTCGGCGGCAAGGGCTGGCTCCAGACCGTCGGCCTGCCCGCGCCCACCCTCCACCAGCATGTCCGCGGTGACCGCAGCAAGGCCGTCGTACCGGCCGGGGCGCGGGCCGTCACCGAGCGCGGCCCGCTTCACGGGGTCTGGTACGAGTAGGCCCGCCCGGAGGCGGACATGCAACGACGCCTGCCCAGCGTCCGGTCGGGGACAGTCGGGCAGGCGCCGTCTCGGGGGGTCTGGGGGGTATCCCCCCAGATATCCCGCCCGTACGCCTTTGTACGGGACGCATATGAGGGACCGTCAGGCCATCAGGGCCCGGTCCGTCGGGCGGATCGGGGCCGGCAGGTCGCTGGCGCCCGTGAGGAAGCGGTCGGTGCCGCGGGCGGCCGAGCGGCCCTCCGCGATCGCCCACACGATGAGCGACTGGCCGCGGCCCGCGTCACCGGCGACGAACACGCCGGGCACGTTGGTCTGGAAGTCGGCGTCGCGGGCGATGTTGCCGCGCTCGTCGAGCTCCAGGCCGAACTGCTCGACCAGGCCGTTCTCCCGGTCGGTGCCCGTGAAGCCCATCGCCAGCGTCACCAGCTGGGCGGGGATCTTGCGCTCCGTGCCCGGCTTCGGAGTCAGCCTGCCCTCGATGAACTCCACCTCGGTCAGGTGCAGCCACTGGACGTTGCCGTCCTCGTCGCCCTCGAAGTGGGTGGTGGAGACGGAGTAGACCCGCTCGCCGCCCTCCTCGTGCGCGGACGTGACCTTGTAGAGCATCGGGAAGGTCGGCCACGGCTGGGTGACGTTGTTCCGCTCGTCGTTCGGGCGGGGCATGATCTCCAGCTGCGTGACGGAGGCCGCGCCCTGGCGGTGGGCGGTGCCCACGCAGTCCGCGCCGGTGTCGCCGCCGCCGATGACCACGACGTGCTTGCCCTCGGCCGAGATCGGGGAGGTGACGTAGTCGCCCTCCTGGACCTTGTTCGACAGGGGCAGGTACTCCATCGCCTGGTAGATGCCCTTGAGCTCGCGGCCGGGGACCGGAAGGTCACGGGCGGTCGTCGCACCGGCGGCGATGACGACCGCGTCGTAGCGCTTCTTCAGGTCGGTCGCCCTGAGGTCGCGGCCGATCTCGATGCCGGTGCGGAAGCGGGTGCCCTCCGCGCGCATCTGCTCGATACGGCGGTTGATGTGCCGCTTCTCCATCTTGAACTCGGGGATGCCGTACCGGAGAAGGCCTCCGATGCGGTCCGCTCGCTCGTAGACGGCGACGGTGTGGCCGGCCCGGGTCAGCTGCTGGGCGGCGGCCAGGCCCGCGGGGCCCGAGCCGATGACCGCGACCGTCTTGCCGGAGAGGCGCTCGGGGATCTGCGGGGCGACGTCCCCGGTCTCCCACGCCTTGTCGATGATCGAGACCTCGACGTTCTTGATGGTCACCGGCGGCTGGTTGATGCCCAGCACACACGCCGACTCGCACGGAGCGGGGCACAGCCGGCCCGTGAACTCCGGGAAGTTGTTCGTCGCGTGCAGACGCTCCGACGCGGCCGACCAGTCCTCGCGGTAGGCGTAGTCGTTCCACTCGGGGATCAGGTTGCCCAGCGGGCAGCCGTTGTGGCAGAAGGGGATGCCGCAGTCCATGCACCGGCTGGCCTGCTTGCTGATGATCGGCAGCAGGGAACCGGGAACGTAGACCTCGTTCCAGTCCTTCAGACGCACCTCGACCGGGCGGGACTTGGCGACCTCACGGCCGTGGTTCAGGAAGCCCTTCGGGTCAGCCATTGATCGCCGCCTCCATCATCTTCTCGGTGATCTCGGACTCGGAGAGTCCCGCCTGCTCGGCGGCGTCCTTGGCGGCGAGCACTGCCTTGTACGTGCTGGGGATGATCTTGCTGAAGCGGTCCACGGCGGTGTCCCACTCGGCCAGGATCTTCTCGGCGACGGTCGAGCCGGTCTCCTCCTGGTGACGGCGCACCACGTCGTGCAGCCACTGCTTGTCGGTGTCGTCGAGGGCCTCGACGGCGCTGACGTTGCCGACGTTGACGTTGTCGACGTTCAGGTCGATCACGTACGCGATACCGCCGGACATACCGGCCGCGAAGTTGCGGCCCGTCTCGCCGAGGACCACAGCGCGACCGCCGGTCATGTACTCGCAGCCGTGGTCGCCCACGCCCTCCGAGACGACCGTCGCACCGGAGTTGCGGACGCAGAACCGCTCGCCCGTACGACCGCGCAGGTACAGCTCGCCACCGGTCGCGCCGTAGGCGATGGTGTTGCCCGCGATCGTCGAGTACTCGGCGAGGTGGTCGGCGCCCCGGTCCGGGCGGACGATGACACGGCCGCCGGAGAGGCCCTTGCCGACGTAGTCGTTGGCGTCACCCTCAAGGCGCAGCGTGACACCGCGCGGCAGGAAGGCGCCGAAGGACTGGCCCGCGGAGCCGGTGAAGGTGATGTCGATGGTGTCGTCGGGCAGGCCCGCACCGCCGAACTTCTTCGTCACCTCGTGGCCGAGCATGGTGCCGACCGTGCGGTTGATGTTGCGGATCGCGACCTGCGCGCGCACCGGCTGGGCGTCGGTCGCGGAGTCCGCGGCCAGGGCGTCGGCGGCGAGCTTGATCAGCTCGTTGTCGAGCGCCTTCTCCAGGCCGTGGTCCTGCGCGATGACCTGGTGGCGGACCGCGCCCTCGGGCAGCGAGGGCACGTGGAACAGCGGCTCCAGGTTCAGGCCCTGTGCCTTCCAGTGGTCGACGGCACGGGTGACGTCGAGCGCCTCGGCGTGGCCGACGGCCTCCTCGATGGAGCGGAAGCCCAGTTCGGCGAGGATCTCGCGGACCTCTTCGGCGATGTACTGGAAGAAGTTGACGACGTACTCGGCCTTGCCGGAGAACCGGTCCCTGAGGGTCGGGTTCTGGGTGGCGATACCGACCGGGCAGGTGTCCAGGTGGCAGACGCGCATCATGACGCAGCCGGAGACGACGAGCGGCGCGGTCGCGAAACCGAACTCCTCGGCGCCGAGCAGCGCGGCGATGACGACGTCACGACCGGTCTTCAGCTGGCCGTCGGTCTGGACGACGATACGGTCGCGCAGGCCGTTGAGCAGCAGCGTCTGCTGGGTCTCGGCGAGACCGAGCTCCCAGGGACCGCCCGCGTGCTTCAGCGAGGTCAGCGGGGAGGCACCCGTACCGCCGTCGTGACCGGAGATCAGGACGACGTCCGCGTGCGCCTTGGAGACACCCGCGGCGACCGTGCCTACGCCGACCTCGGAGACCAGCTTGACGTGAATCCGCGCCTGCGGGTTCGCGTTCTTCAGGTCGTGGATCAGCTGGGCCAGGTCCTCGATGGAGTAGATGTCGTGGTGCGGCGGCGGGGAGATCAGGCCCACGCCCGGGGTCGAGTGACGCGTCTTCGCGACCCACGGGTAGACCTTGTGGCCGGGCAGCTGGCCGCCCTCGCCGGGCTTGGCGCCCTGGGCCATCTTGATCTGGATGTCGTCGGCGTTGACCAGGTACTCGGAGGTCACACCGAAGCGGCCGGAGGCCACCTGCTTGATGGCGCTGCGCCGGGCCGGGTCGTAGAGACGGTCCGGGTCCTCGCCGCCCTCACCGGTGTTGGACTTGCCGCCCAGCTGGTTCATGGCGATGGCGAGCGTCTCGTGCGCCTCGCGCGAGATGGAGCCGTAGGACATGGCGCCGGTGGAGAAGCGCTTGACGATCTCGGAGACCGGCTCGACCTCGTCGATGGAGATCGACGGACGGTCCGACTTGAAGCCGAAGAGGCCGCGGAGCGTCATCAGCCGCTCGGACTGCTCGTTGACGCGCTCGGTGTACTTCTTGAACACGTCGTAGCGGCCGGTGCGCGTGGAGTGCTGGAGGCGGAAGACCGTCTCCGGGTCGAACAGATGCGGCTCGCCCTCACGGCGCCACTGGTACTCGCCCCCTATGTCGAGGGCGCGGTGGGCCGGCGCGATACCGGAGGCCGGGTACGCCTTCGCGTGGCGGGCGGCGACCTCCTTGGCGATGACGTCGATGCCGACGCCGCCGATCTTGGTGGCCGTGCCGTTGAAGTACTTCTCGACGAAGGCCTCGTCGAGACCGACGGCCTCGAAGACCTGGGCGCCGCGGTAGGAGGCGACCGTCGAGATGCCCATCTTGGACATGACCTTCAGAACACCCTTGCCGAGGGCGTAGATCAGGTTGCGGATGGCCTGCTCGGGCTCTATGTCCGAGAGGAATGTGCCCGCGCGGACCAGGTCCTCGACGGACTCCATCGCCAGGTACGGGTTGACCGCCGCGGCACCGAAGCCGATGAGCAGCGCGACATGGTGGACCTCGCGGACGTCGCCGGCCTCGACCAGCAGGCCCACGTGGGTGCGCTGCTTGGTGCGGATGAGGTGGTGGTGGACGGCCGCGGTGAGCAGCAGCGACGGGATCGGCGCGTGCTCGGCGTCCGAGTGACGGTCCGACAGGACGATCAGCCGGGCGCCGTTGTCGATGGCCGCGTCGGCCTCGGCGCAGATCTCCTCGATGCGCGCGGCGAGGGCGTCACCGCCGCCGGAGACCCGGAACAGGCCGGAGAGGGTCGCGGCCTTGAAGCCGGGCATGTCGCCGTCGGCGTTGATGTGGATGAGCTTGGCCAGCTCGTCGTTGTCGATGACCGGGAAGGGCAGGGTGACCGAGCGGCACGAAGCGGCCGTCGGCTCCAGCAGGTTGCTCCCCGGGCCGAGGGACGAGCGCAGCGAGGTGACGAGCTCCTCGCGGATCGCGTCCAGCGGCGGGTTGGTGACCTGCGCGAACAACTGGGTGAAGTAGTCGAAGAGCAGCCGCGGCCGGCTGGACAGCGCGGCGATCGGCGAGTCCGTACCCATCGAACCGATCGGCTCGGCACCGGCCTTGGCCATTGGCGCGAGGATGACGCGCAGCTCCTCCTCGGTGTAACCGAAGGTCTGCTGGCGGCGGGTGACCGAGGCGTGGGTGTGGACGATGTGCTCGCGCTCGGGCAGGTCGGAGAGCTCGATCTCCCCGGCCTCCAGCCACTCGGCGTACGGGTGCTCGGCGGCGAGGCCGGCCTTGATCTCGTCGTCCTCGATGATGCGGTGCTCGACCGTGTCGACGAGGAACATCCTGCCGGGCTGGAGGCGGCCCTTGCGGACGACCTTGGAGGGGTCGATGTCGAGGACGCCGACCTCGGAGCCGAGGACGACCAGGCCGTCGTCGGTGACCCAGTAGCGGCCGGGGCGGAGGCCGTTGCGGTCGAGGACCGCGCCGACCTGCTTGCCGTCGGTGAAGGTGACGCAGGCCGGGCCGTCCCAGGGCTCCATCATCGTGGAGTGGAAGTTGTAGAAGGCGCGGCGGGCCGGGTCCATGGAGTCGTGGTTCTCCCACGCCTCCGGGATCATCATCAGCACGGAGTGCGGCAGCGAACGGCCGCCCAGGTGCAGGAGTTCGAGCACCTCGTCGAAGGACGCGGAGTCGGAGGCGTCCGGCGTGCAGATCGGGAAGACCCGGTCCAGGCCCTTTTCGCCGAAGAGGTCGGAGGCCAGCTGCGACTCGCGGGCGACCATCCAGTTGCGGTTGCCCTTGACGGTGTTGATCTCACCGTTGTGCGCGACGAAGCGGTAGGGGTGCGCGAGCGGCCACGACGGGAAGGTGTTCGTGGAGAAGCGCGAGTGGACCAGCGCGATGGCCGACGCGAAGCGGCGGTCGGAGAGGTCCGGGAAGAAGGGCTCCAGCTGGCCGGTGGTCAGCATGCCCTTGTAGACGATCGTGCGAGCGGAGAGCGACGGGAAGTAGACACCGGCCTCACGCTCGGCGCGCTTGCGCAGCACAAAGGCCTTGCGGTCGAGGGCGATGCCCGTAGCAGGCACAGCGGCGTTGTCCGTGACGAAGATCTGCCGGAAGGCGGGCATCGTCGAACGGGCGGTGGCGCCGAGCAGTTCGGGCGCGACCGGGACCTCGCGCCAGCCGAGGACGGCGAGGCCCTCGTCGGCGGCGATCGTCTCGATCTGTGAGGTGGCCTCGGCCGTGCCGTCCTCCGGCAGGAAGGCGATACCGACGGCGTAGGCACCGGCCGCGGGCAGCTCGAATCCGGCCACCTCACGGAAGAAGGTGTCGGGAACCTGGGAGAGGATTCCGGCGCCGTCACCCGAGTCGGGCTCGGAGCCGGTGGCGCCGCGGTGCTCCAGGTTACGCAGCACCGTCAGGGCCTGCTCGACCAGGGTGTGGGACGCCTCGCCGGTGAGGGTCGCCACGAAGCCGACGCCGCACGCGTCGCGTTCGTTGCGGGGGTCGTACATACCCTGCGCAGCAGGGCGAGCATCCATGAAGGACCAGTTCTGGCCATTCGCGGAGTGCTGGGACGGCTGGCGCGGCGTACGCATCGGCTCTCCCGTCGTCGTCTCAAGTGGCTGGGGGCCCCTCCCAGGCTCTTAAGGCTCTGGGGGAGCAGATTGCCGAGGGACGACGTTGGCCCTCTGCTGGGTGCAAAATTTCGTGCAGGTTACATGATGGAGCGGTTCTCGGGAATCGGGATATTCCGTTCCAGCATGCGGACACCGCGCGGCTGCAGTGCGGGTACCGCGCCTGCGGTGGAAGCTATGGGGGACCGAGTGGGACAGATCAGTGTCCATCGGCCCGAAACACGGGGAGGGCTGCGTCGCCCTTCCCGTGGATGCGCGGCAGGCCTCATTGCCCACAGCGCTTACGGCTCATGCCCGGTGGTTAAGCATTCGAAACCAGCGAGTAACGGCTACTTATGCGGCCCAACGCATAACTTGTAGCCGCCCTATCCTACGGCCGTTCCGAACACGATGCCCAGGGCGTACGTCACACCGGCCGCCGCAGCGCCCAGCGCGAGCTGCCTGAACCCGCTGAACCACCAGCTCCGCGCGGTCACCTTGGCCACCACGGCACCACAGGCGAACAGCCCGAAGAACGCGAGCAGCAGGGCCGGCCACAGCGCGGTCGCACCGAGCAGATACGGCAGTACGGGCAGCAGGGCGCCCAGCGCGAAGGAACCGAACGAGGACACGGCGGCGACGAGCGGCGAGGGCAGGTCCCCGGGGTCGATGCCGAGCTCCTCACGGGCGTGTATCTCCAGGGCCTGCTCGGGGTCCTTCGACAGCTGCCGGGCCACTTCACGCGCCAGCTCCGGCTCGACGCCCCGGGCCTCGTAGAGCGCCGCGAGTTCGGCCTCCTCGTCCGCCGGGTGCTTCCTCAGCTCGGCCCGCTCCACATCCAGCTCGGCCTCGACGAGCTCACGCTGCGAGGCGACGGAGGTGTACTCCCCGGCGGCCATGGAGAAGGCACCGGCGGCGAGCCCCGCGAGCCCGGTCAGCACGATGGTCTGCTGAGCCACGGCCCCGCCCGCGACGCCGGTCATCAGCGCGAGGTTGGAGACCAGCCCGTCCATCGCACCGAAGACCGCGGGTCGCAGCCAGCCGCCGTTCACATCCCGGTGGGTGTGGTTGTCGCGGTGCGCCACGTGCAGCGCGGCCTCGGTCTCGATGATCGCCATTGCGGGATCCCCCAGGGAAGCTAAGCCAAAGCTAACTTTGGACAAGTTCTACTCTTCGACAACAGGAAACCTACGCCCCGAATTCCCCTCCCGCCAGCAAGGAAAGGCTCGGCTAACCTGCAGCTTTACCTCTCCGTGCTCACTCGTGCGCGTCTGCGCACAGATGTCGACCGGGTGACATGGCTCTGTCCCAGGCGCAGGTCAACCGCCGACGGTGGGACACATGGGCAAAGGGTTCGCGCCCTGTGCGAGCCCCCTCCCGGAGAGGCCGCGTATGGCATCGATCGCCTGCACTCCCCCGGTCCCGTCGCCCGGAAACGCCACCGGCCTCCGCGAGCGGGCGCGCGGCGCGCTGCTGGGCCTGGCCGTCGGGGACGCGCTCGGGGCCCCGGCGGAGAACCTGAAGCCGTCGCAGATCCGTGCCCGCTGGGGCCGCATCACGGGTTATGTGACGGACAAGCCGGCCGGCACGGACGACACCGAGTACGCGATCTTCTCCGGCCTGCTGCTGGCCCGGCACGGCTCGGCACTCACCCCCTCCCACGTGGAAGCGGCCTGGCACAAATGGATCGCGGACCGCGACGAAGGCCCCTTCCGGGGCGCGGGCTTCAGCGAACGCGGCACCCTGGAGAACCTCCGCCGCGGCCTCGCCGCCCCCATCTCGGCCCAGCACCGCCACGCCTGGAGCGACGGCCTGGCCATGCGCGCGGCGCCCTTCGGCGTCTTCGCCGCGGGCCGCCCCGCCGAGGCGGCCCGGCTGGCGGCGATCGACGGCTCGGTGAGCCATGACGGCGAGGGCATCTACGGCGGCCAGGCGGTCGCGGCGGGGGTGGCCGCGGCGATGGCGGGCGCACCGACGATCGCCGTCGTGGCCTCCGCCCTGGCCGTCGTCCCGGACGACTCCTGGACGGCCCGCTCGCTGCGCCGGGCCGTGGCGGTGGCCCACCGCGGCGAACGGGCGGTCCGCTCGGCGGTCGTCATCGGCGGCTACCCCTGGACCGACCTGGCCCCCGAGGCGGTCGCCCTGGCCTTCGGCGCCTACGCGGCGGCGGACGGCGACTTCCGCGACGCGGTGCTCACTGCGGTCAACATGGGCCGGGACGCGGACACGACGGCAGCGGTGGCGGGCGCACTGGCCGGAGCGACCCAGGGGATCTCGGCGATCCCCCCGGCCTGGGCGACGGCCATCGGCCCGGCCCGGGGCAGCTGCCTGCCGGCCATGGCGGGCCACCACGTACTGGAGGTGGCGGACCTACTGGTCCCGGACGAGGGTGCGGCCGCGGCCGCAAGGGCTCTGACCGCCTTGACTCCGGCCGCACCCGACGGGACGGAGACGTCCGGATGAGCCCGCCCGCCCCCTGGAACGAGGGAACGCCGGAGCCGACCGAACCCGCCCCACAGGAGCCACTTGCATCCGAGGCGGAAGCCCACCCAGCCACCCCCACGGCGAACGGCGTCGAGCCCCCTCGACAGGGACCACCCACACCCGACCACAAACCCCGCACGGCCGACTCCGCAGCCGCCAACGGCGAAAGCCCCCCACAGGGGCCACCCGCACCCGACCACAAACCCCGCACAGGCAACCCCGCAGCCGCCAACGGCGCGAACCCCCCACAGGGACCACCCACACCCGCCGACGAAAGTCGCACGGGCGGTGCGGGTGGGAAGCAATCCGCCGATGGCGAAGCCGAGGCGGCCGAGCCCCGGCACCCGCAGGGCCCCGCCCGGGTCGGAAGGACCGTCGGGCTTCTGCTCGGCCTGGCTGCAGGCGACGCCGCCGGCTGGCCCGCCGCCCGCCACCGAGCAGCCCGTATGCCCGAGTGGACACGCCGCCTCACCCGCGAACTCGACACCTTCGCCGAACAGAACGCCACCACCACCCTCCCCGTCCCCATCGCCCTGAACCAACCCCCCGAACCCCTCCGTCTCGGCCCCTCCGACGACGCCGAGTGGGCGGCCTTCGCCGCAGAGGCACTCCTGCGCGCCGGCGACGACTCCGCCCTCGCCGACCTCAGCCGACAACGCCGTACGAGAGCCGCCATCGACCTCACCTGGAACGCCCTCGCCAGCGAGGTGGCCGCCGCAGCGGACCGCGCCCCGGAGGTCGAGTCCGCCGTCCTCCCCCTCCGCGCCCGTATCTCCGTACGCGCCGGCCTCGGCAACCTCGCCACCGGCCTGCGCCCGCCCGCCACCGGCCACGACAACCCACACTACTTCGACGACGCGGCCTGCGTACGGGCCTGCGTACTCGCCGTGGCCCACCCCGGTGCCCCCCGACTCGCCGCGGACCTGGCCGAGTTCGACGCCCGCTACACCCAGGACGGCGACGGAGTGCACGGCGCCCGGGCCATGGCGGCGGCACTCGCACTCGCGCTGGTCGGCGCGGACGTCGAGACCTGCGTCGATGCGGCCCTCTCCGAGCTCCCCGAGACCACGGAGATCGGCCGCAACGCGCGCCACGCCCTCAGGCTGGCCGCCGACGCCGAGACCGCCTTCACCCTGGTCCCCCTCCTGGAACACCAGATCGTCGACCACGTCTACAGCTACGGCATCGCCGCAGCCGAAACGGTCCCCGTGGCCCTGGCCCTGACCGCCGCGTCGAACGGCCGTATCGCCGAAGCGGTACCGGCCGCGGCCTGCCTCTCCCGGGTCGCCGACTCGGCCCCGGCCCTGGCGGGCGCCCTCACCGGCGCGCTGGGCGGCGGCGCGTCGATCCCCGCCACCTGGCGGGAAGCCTGCCGCACCCTCTCCGGCTGCGCACTCCCCCGCCTCACCGGCACCGACCTGGTGGAACTCGCCGAACTCCTGGAAGCCACACAACCGGCCCCACCAGGAGGATGATTCGGGCCATGAGGCCCAAAAACCCCAGAACCAGCCTCGAGGACCGGATCACCGGGGCCCTCGTGGGCGCGGCGGTGGGCGACGCCCTCGGCGGCCCCGTCGAGGGCTACTCCCCCGACCAGATCCTCGAACGCCACGGCGGCCGCGTCCACGGCATCGTCGGCCCCTGGAACGGCGACGCATGGCGCACGGCCCGCCCCCTCGCGCCGTACCACAAGGGCGACGGCCACGTCACCGACGACACCTTGATGACGCACGCCCTGATCCGGGTCTATGACCGGGTCCGCGCCCATCTCGACGCCCACGCGATCGCCGACCACCTGGTCCCCGACCTGATGACGACCCCCCGCTGGATCCCGGAACTGGAGCAGGAGGCCCTCCCCCTGCACCGCATCTTCCTCGCGGAGAAGTGGCTGGTGGCACGCCTCCACTACGGGCATGTCGACCCCCGCGAGGCCGGCGTCGGCAACATCGTCAACTGCGGCGCGGCCATGTACATGGCCCCGGTGGGCCTGGTGAACGCGGCCAACCCCACGGCCGCCTACGCCGAGGCGATCGACATCGCGGGCGCCCACCAGTCGTCGTACGGCCGCGAGGCGGCAGGTGTCTTCGCGGCGGCGGTGGCCGCGGCGACCACCCCCGGGGCAACCCCGGACTCGGTCGTCACCACGGCTCTCTCCCTCGCGAAGGACGGCACCCGCACGGCGATCGAGAAGGTCTGTGAGGCGGCGTCCCCTCACACGGACTTCGAATCGGCCCTGATTCCGCTACGGGAAGCAGTCGCCCCTTACGACACGGTCGGCCCGGACTACCGCACCCCCTCCCTCGGGGCCCGCCGCCCGTCCCGCCTCCACTCCATCGAGGAACTCCCCGTCGCCCTGGGCATGTTGCTGGTCTCCCGCGGCGACTACCGCCACGCGGTCCTGGGCGCCGTGAACTACGGCCGCGACTGCGACTCGATCGCGGCGATGACCGGCGCGCTCGGCGGGGCCCTGGGTTCGCCGGTCCCGGAGGACTGGTCGAAGCCGGTGGCGGAGGCAAGCCGCCTGGACCTGTGGCAACCGGCGACGACCCTCACCGCCGTAACCCGCGAGATCTTCGAACGGGACGTACACCGCCGCAGAGCCCACGAGTCGGCGTTCACGACCATCGGAGACCCAAGATGCTCCGACTGACCTGGGTCCAGCCGGAGGACCTGATCGGCCACGAACTACGCCAGGCGGCCCTGGACGGCCGCGAGCCATCGGCGATCGCAGCGAGATGGCGTGCCGCCGGCGGCACGGAGGCCCCCCTGCACGCAGGCGCGTCAACGAAACCGGCGTCGCGTTATCTACGGCTGCTGGCAAAGGACTTGCTTGACGAACTGGCGGACCTGCCAAGCAAGTTGGCGGACGCCGAACCAACGGACCTGGCAGGGATCAAATCCCAGTGCCCGGACTGGCCGAGCTCTGAAAGCCTCGGTAGCTGCGGGCAGTCGTGCCGCGGGGGCGGCTCCCGGCCCGAAGAGAGCGGCACCCCGCCGGCGCGGGCAAGCGGAACGCCCCCGACAGCGCCTCCCACCCAGGCCCGTCTGGAAGCCGCCTGGCTGGGCCGAGCCGTCGGCTGCCTCCTGGGCAAACCCGTGGAGAAACTCCCCCTGGAAGCCATCCGCCAACTGGCCCAAGCCACCGGCAACTGGCCCCTGAACACCTACTTCACAGCCCGCGGCGTGCCAGAAGACCTCCTCTCGCAACACCCCTGGAACCGCCGCTCGGCAACAACCTCCCTCGCCGAGAACATCGACGGCATGCCCGAGGACGACGACCTCAACTACCCCCTCCTCAACCTCCTCCTGCTCAGGCGCCACGGCAAACACTTCACCCCCACCGACGTAGCCGAGCTCTGGCTCACGGAACTCCCGGCCGGCCGTACCTTCACCGCCGAACGCATCGCCTACCGCAACCTCCTCCTCGGCCTGGAACCACCCCACACGGCCCGCCACCGCAACCCCTTCCGCGAATGGATCGGCGCCCTCATCCGAGCCGACGTCCACGGCTGGACCAACCCCGGCGACCCGGCCGCCGCGGCGGAACAGGCCCACCGCGACGCCACCCTCACCCACACCGCCAACGGCGTCTACGCGGCGATGTTCACGGCAGCCACCATCGCGCAGGCAGCCACCGCCGCCCATGACGTCCACGCCTGTCTGCGCACCGGCCTGACGGTGATCCCACCCCGCTCCCGCCTGGCCCGAGCCGTCCGCCACGCCATCCAACTCGCTGAGAAACACGACGACTTCGACACCGTCGTGGACGAGCTCCACGCCACCCACGCCGACACCCACCACTGGGTCCACGCCGTCCCCAACACGGCCCTGATCGCCGCCGCCCTCACGCACGCGAACGGCGACTTCTCCGGCTCCATCTGCCTTGCCGTGTCGGGCGGTTGGGACACGGACTCCAACGGCGCCACAGCAGGCAGCATCGCCGCCCTCCTCACCGGCAACCCCCTCGCCCTGCCCGACCGCTGGACCACCCCCCTCAAGAACCGACTGGCCACCTCCGTCGGCGACTTCAACGGCATCGGCTTCGACGCCCTGGCCCACCTCACCCACCGGGAGGCATCCCGCCCATGACCCACATCGTCGTACCGGGCAGCAGGAACACGGAACTCGTCACCTACGTCGAGAAGGCCCCGCAGCGCGGAGAGACCGTCACGGGACGGGAGTTCCGTACGATCCCCGGCGGCAAGGGCGCCGACCAGGCGTTCGCCGCGGCCCGCGCGGGCGCCACCGTCTCGATGATCGGCGCGGTGGGGAACGACGCCTTCGGCACCCGTCTCCGCTCCACCCTCGAAGACTCCGGCGTCGACACCGACCTTCTCCGTACCGCCGAAGGCTCCTCCGGCACCGCGGCCCTGCTCGACCAGGTGCCGGAGGTGGTCGTCACCCTCGGCCCGGACCCGACGGGCGCGGCCGCGGCGCTCTCCGTCCAGCGGCCCGGCGCGTCGACGTCGATGCCGTGCCGCCCGGAGAGCGAAGCGCAGTTCGCGTCATGAACGAAGCCCCGCTCACCGGCCTGCGCGTCCTCGACCTCGCCACCCTCTTCGCCGGGCCGCTCGCCGCCACGATGCTCGGCGACTTCGGCGCGGAGGTCATCAAGGTGGAGCACCCGGCGAAGCCCGATCCCTCCCGTGGCCACGGCCCGTCGAAGGACGGCGTCGGCCTCTGGTGGAAGCTCCTCGGCCGCAACAAACAGACCATCACCCTCGACCTGTCGAAGCCGGGCGGCCGCTCCACCCTGCTGCGTCTCGTGGCCACCGCCGATGTCGTCATCGAGAACTTCCGTCCCGGCACGCTGGAGAAGTGGGACCTGGGCTGGGCGGAGCTGTCCGCCGCCAACCCCCGTCTGATCCTCACCAGGGTCACCGCCTTCGGCCAGTTCGGCCCGTATGCGCACCGCCCCGGCTTCGGCACCCTCGCCGAGGCCATGAGCGGTTTCGCCGCGATCACCGGCGAACCGGACGCACCTCCGACGCTGCCGCCCTTCGGCCTCGCCGACTCCGTCGCCGGTCTGGCCACCGCCTACGCCGTCATGACCGCGCTGTCCGCCCGCGACCGTACCGGCGAGGGCCAGGTCGTCGACATGGCGATCATCGAACCGATCCTGACCGTCCTCGGCCCCCAGCCGACCTGGTACGACCAGCTGGGCTACGTGCAGCAGCGCACCGGCAACCGGTCCGCCAACAACGCGCCCCGGAACACCTACCGCACCGCCGACGGCACCTGGGTGGCCGTCTCCACCTCGGCGCAGTCGGTCGCGGAACGCGTCATGTGCCTGGTGGGCCGCCCGGAGCTGATCGACGAACCGTGGTTCGCGACGGGCGCCGACCGCGCCCGGCACGCCGACGTCCTGGACGAGGCGGTCGGCAGCTGGATCGCCGAGCGCACCCGCGACGAGGTCCTCGCGGCCTTCGAGAAGGCCGAGGCCGCGGTCGCACCCGTCCAGGACGTACAGGACGTGATGACCGACCCGCAGTACGCGGCCCTGGACACGATCACCACCGTCGACGATCCCGACCTGGGCCCCCTGCGCATGCAGAACGTCCTCTTCCGCCTCTCCGCCACCCCTGGCGCAATCCGCTGGCCAGGCCGCCCTCACGGCGCCGACACCCAGACCGTCCTGACCGGCCTCGGCCTCACCCCGACCGAACAGACGACCCTGCGCGAGGAGGGCGCCGTATGACGCAGAACCTCCTCCTCCGCCCCACCGCCCCCGCCCCAACCCACCGGCCAGGCCGCCCCCACGGCGCCCACACCCAGACCGCCCTGACCAGCCTCCGCCTCACCCCGACCGAACAGACGACCCCGCGCGACGAGGGCGCCGTATGACAGCGCCCCCGCTCACCTGGCTCTACGCCCCCGGCGACCGCCCCCACGTGGTCGCCAGGGCTCTGACCGCCGGTGCCGACGTCGTCGTCATCGACCTGGAGGACGCGGTCGCCCCGGACCGCAAGGAGTACGCGCGCGCGGCCACCGCCGAGCTGCTCTCCGCCCCGCAGCCGGTCCCGGTGCACGTCCGCGTGAACGCCCTGGACGGCCCGCTGGCGTCCCGGGACCTGGAGGCGGTGGCCGGGCGGCCCGGCCTCTCGGGGCTGCGCCTGCCGAAGGTCACCTCCCCCGAGCAGATCATCCGCACCGCTGCACGCTCCACGCCCGCCGCCGAAGGCGCGCCCGCTCTGTACGCCCTCCTGGAATCCGCCCTGGCAGTCGAGCAGGCCCATGCCATCGCCTCCGCCCACCCCGCCCTGCGCGGTATCGCCCTCGGAGAGGCGGACCTCCGGGCCGACCTTGGGGTACGCGAGGACGCCGGCCTCGACTGGTGCCGTTCCCGGATCGTCGTCGCCGCCCGGGCTGCGGGCCTGCCCCCGGCACCGCAGTCGGTCCACCCGGACATCCGCGATCTGGAGGGCCTGGCGGCCTCCTGTGCCCACGGCCGCACTCTGGGCTTCCTGGGCCGCGCGGCCATCCACCCCCGCCAACTCCCCATCATCGAGCGGGCCTACCTCCCCACGGAGCGGGAGGTCGAGGAGGCCGAGACGATCGTCAAGGCGGCGATGACCCAGCAGGGCGCCCAGGCCCTGCCGGACGGCAGGTTCATCGACGCGGCGATGGTGACGGCAGCGCACCGCACGCTGTCACTCGCCCGCCGGAACTGAAGACGAGGGCGCCCGGACCTCGTGGCCCGGGCGCCCTCCTCGACGTACGACCGGTCAGCTCTTCTTGGCCGACTCGGCGCTGTCCTTCGTGCTGTCCTCCGCCGCGTCCTCGGCGGCCCCGCCTGCTGCGGGTTCTTCGGGTTCCACTGCGGAGCCCTCCGCGTCCGGCTTCGCCGCCGAGGAGTCCGTCTCGTCCTTGTCGAGGGCCACGGCGGCATCGCCGTCGGCCTCGGCCGCTTCCTCCGCGGCACCCGGCTCGACCACTTCTTCCCTGCCGGGCCGCTTCTTCGCCGACACCACGATGTACGCCACCGCGAGCAGGAACACGATCCCCGCGGTCCAGTCGTTGAGCCGCAGGCCCAGGATGTGGTGGGCGTCGTCGACGCGCATGTACTCGATCCATGCCCGGCCCACGCAGTACGCGGCGACATACAGCGCGAACGCCCGGCCGTGTCCCAGCTTGAAGCGGCGGTCGGCCCAGATCACGAGCAGCGCGACGCCGATGCACCACAGGGACTCGTAGAGGAACGTCGGGTGGTAGTACCCGGGTACGCGGCCGTCCGCGGAGGACGTGATGTGCAGCGCCCAGGGAACGTGGGTCTCCTTGCCGTACAGCTCCTGGTTGAACCAGTTGCCCCAGCGTCCGATCGCCTGCGCGAAGGCGATACCGGGGGCGATGGCATCGGCGTAGGCGGGCAGCGGGATGCCCCGGCGGCGGCAGCCGATCCACGCGCCGACCGCGCCGAGCGCGATCGCACCCCAGATGCCCAGGCCGCCCTGCCACACCTTGAAGGCGTCCACCCAGTCACGGCCCTGGCTGAAGTACAGCTCGTAGTCCGTGATCACGTGGTAGAGGCGACCGCCGACCAGGCCGAAGGGCACCGCCCAGACAGCGATGTCGGCCACCGTGCCGGCTCGCCCGCCCCGGGCGATCCAGCGCCTGTTGCCGAGCCAGACGGCGACGAAGACGCCGATGATGATGCAGAATGCGTAGCCGCGCAGCGGGATGGGGCCGAGGTACAGCACCCCGCGCGACGGGCTCGGAATGTAGGCAAGTTCTTCCATGGCAGAGTCGACGCTACCGTGCCGGGCCGGGCCGACGGCAAGCAGCCCGGCTACGGGTCCATAACGGGCGGGCGTGAAACTCTTACCCCCTGGGCCTGGGCCTGGCCTACTTCGCCGCCAGCACCATCTGCTTCAGCTTCGCCGGTGTCAGCGTCTGGTCCTGGTAGATGTTCTTGCCGTCGAGCAGCACGGTCGGGGTCCCGCTGAAACGGCCCGCCTTGAACGCGGCGTTCGACTTGTCGACCCAGCTGTCGTGCTTGCCACCGTCGACGCACGTGCGGAAGGCAGCCGTGTCCAGGCCGCCCACCTTGCGCGCCAGGTCGATCAGCTTGGCGTTGTCGGCGAAGGTGTCGACGGTCTCCTTGGGCTGGTTCTCGTAGAGCACGTCGTGGTAGTCGCGGAACCTTCCGGCGTTCTGCGCGCAGGCGGCGGCGTTGCCCGCGCGCAGCGAGCCGGTGCCGCCGAGGTTGCCGTCGATGAGCCTGACCAGGTGGTATTCGATTCTGAGCTTGCCGGAGTCGGTCAGCTCATGCAGCGTCGGGCGGTACACCGTCTCGAAGGCCTGGCAGGCCGGGCAGCGGAAGTCCTCCCAGATGGTGAGCGTCTGCTTGGCGCCCTCCTTGCCCACGGCAATCGCGAGGCCGTCCTTGCCCTGTGCCCCGGAAGGCGCCACGACCGGGCCCGAGCTCTTGTCCTTGTCCTTGCCCGCATTGGCGGCGACCACCCCGATCACCGCCGCGAGGCCGAGGACGCAGACGACGCTCGCGCCCACGATCAGCGTCCGCCGTCGCTTCTCCGCGGCCTTCTGCTTCTCACGCTCGACCGCCAGCCGCTCCCGTGCGGTGCGCTTTCCGTCTCGGTTCTTCTCGCTCACACCCCCAGAACGAAGCCGGGGAGGCGCAATGCGCCTCCCCGGCCCCAGATCCACTCGTTCGGAGGACCCCCCGCGAGACGAGCGGCCCACGTGAGACGACCTGCTCGGTCACGCCTGCCGGCGCACGCCCTTGGCAAGCTCGCCGGCGAGTGAGCGCACGGCCTCGACTCCGGCAGCGTCGTCCGGTGCGTCCAGCATCCGCTTGACGAAGGCCGAGCCGACGATCACGCCGTCGGCGAAGCCGGCCACCTCGGCGGCCTGCTCCGCGTCGGAGACCCCGAGCCCGACACAGACGGGCAGGTCGGAGCCGGTGGCACGGGTGCGCTCCACCAGGTCCTGGGCCTGCGCGCCCACCGACTCACGGGTGCCGGTGACGCCCATCAGCGAGGCGGCGTACACGAACCCGCTGCCCGCCGCGGTGATCTGCGCGAGCCGCGCGTCCTTGCTGCTGGGCGCGACCACGAAGACCGTGGCGAGCCCGTGCTTCTCGGCGTGCTCCCGCCACAGGGCCGACTCCTGCACCGGCAGGTCGGGCAGGATGCAGCCCGCGCCGCCGGCCTCGGCGAGCTCGGCGGTGAATCGCTCGACGCCGTAGCGGTCGATCGGGTTCCAGTACGTCATCACGAGCACCGGCTTCCCGGTGGCCGTGTGCGCCTCACGGACCGTACGCATGACGTCGGCGATCTTGACTCCGCCGCGCAGGGCGATGTCGTCCGCGGTCTGGATGACGGGGCCGTCGAGGACGGGGTCGCTGTGCGGCAGCCCGACCTCGACGACATCCGCACCGCCGTCGAAGACGGCCTTGATCGCCTCGATGCCGCCGTCCACGGTCGGGAACCCGGCCGGGAGGTAGGCGATGAGTGCGGCGCGTCCCTCCGCCTTCGCGGCGGCGAGGGTGTCGGACAGCAGCTGAATGTTCCCGCTCACTTCGCGTCCCCCTCGATCTCGGCGGTGTCGGCCGCATTGGCGGCGACCTCGGCGTCGGTGTCGTACAGGCCGAAGTACCGGGCGGCCGTGTCCATGTCCTTGTCGCCGCGGCCGGACAGGTTGACGACGATCAGGCCGTCCTTGCCCAGCTCCTTGCCGACCTCCAGGGCGCCGGCCAGCGCGTGTGCGCTCTCGATGGCCGGGATGATCCCTTCGGTGCGCGACAGCAGCCGCAGGGCCTGCATCGCAGCGTCGTCGGTGACCGCACGGTACTCGCCGCGGCCGCTGTCCTTGAGGTAGGAGTGCTCGGGGCCGATGCCCGGGTAGTCCAGACCGGCCGAGATCGAGTACGGCTCGGTGATCTGGCCCTCCTCGTCCTGCAGGACGTAGGAGCGGGAGCCGTGCAGGATGCCGGGCTCGCCCGCGGTCAGCGTCGCCGCGTGCTCGCCGGTCTCCACGCCGTGGCCGGCCGGCTCGCAGCCGATGAGGCGTACGGACGCGTCCGGAATGAAGGCGTGGAAGAGGCCGATGGCGTTGGAGCCGCCACCGACGCAGGCGACGGCCGCGTCGGGCAGGCGTCCGGCCTGCTCGAGGAGCTGGCGGCGGGCCTCGACGCCGATCACGCGGTGGAAGTCGCGGACCATGGCCGGGAAGGGGTGCGGGCCGGCGACCGTACCGAACAGGTAGTGGGTGTGGTCGACGTTGGCGACCCAGTCGCGGAAGGCCTCGTTGATGGCGTCCTTGAGCGTACGGCTGCCCGACTTCACCGCGACGACCTCGGCACCGAGCATGCGCATCCGGGCCACGTTCAGGGCCTGGCGCTTGGTGTCGATCTCGCCCATGTAGATCGTGCACTCGAGACCGAACAGCGCGCAGGCCGTCGCGGTGGCGACGCCGTGCTGGCCGGCGCCGGTCTCGGCGATGACGCGGGTCTTGCCCATGCGCTTGGTCAGCAGGGCCTGACCCAGCACGTTGTTGATCTTGTGCGAGCCGGTGTGGTTGAGGTCCTCGCGCTTGAGGAACACCCGGGCGCCGCCGGCGTGTTCGGCGAAGCGGGGGACCTCGGTGAGGGAGCTGGGGCGGCCGGTGTAGTGGACCAGCAGGTCGTCGAGTTCGCGGGCGAACTCGGGGTCGTGCTTGGCCTTGTCGTACTCGACGGCCACCTCGTCCACGGCGGCGACGAGGGCCTCCGGGATGAACTTGCCGCCGAATGCGCCGAAGTAGCCTTCGGGGGTGGGGACTTGACCCTCCGGGTCGGGGATGAAGAAGTCGCTGGGCATGCGTGTACCTCACGGTGAGTTCTGTGAAAAAACGGATCGCCGTGGGGGGCGGGGCCTGCCGTACGACCTCAGGCCTTTTGCGGCTGGTCGCGCCTGCGCGGCGGTAGCCGCAAATCAAACAGAGCCCCGCGCCCCTGAGGGGCGCGCTGCCATCGCCGCCCGTTTACCTGCCCGGGTTCGTCTCCGATGACGTACCTGACTCTCCGGCCGTGCACCCTGCGTGCCGGGGCGCGGCAACCACGAGGGCGGCAGCCGCGCGCGAGGCGGGCGTGCCGGTCCATGGTTGTCACAGTGAGAGTCATCGGGGCCAGCCTACCGAAAGATCAACTGCGCCCGTGCCGCAGTGCCGGATGCTCGCCCGCCGCCACCAGGTCGGACACCGCGGACTTCGGGTCCTTGCCGGTGACCAGGGACTCGCCGACCAGGACCGCGTCGGCGCCCGCGTTGGCGTAGGCGATGAGGTCGTGGGGGCCGCGGACGCCGGACTCGGCGATCTTGACGATGCCGTCGGGGATCTCGGGGGCGACGCGCTCGAAGGTGCCGCGGTCGACCTCGAGGGTCTTGAGGTTGCGGGCGTTGATGCCGATGATCTTGGCGCCCGCGTCCACCGCGCGCTCGACCTCGTCCTCGTCGTGGACCTCGACGAGCGGGGTGAGGCCGATGGAGACGGCACGCTCGATGAGGGATTCGAGGGCGGGCTGGTCGAGGGCCGCGACGATCAGCAGGGCGAGGTCGGCGCCGTATGCGCGGGCCTCCCACAGCTGGTACGAGGTGACGATGAAGTCCTTGCGCAGGACCGGGATGTCCACGCGGGCGCGGACCGCCTCCAGGTCGGCCAGCGAGCCGCCGAAGCGGCGCTGCTCGGTCAGGACGGAGATGACGGCGGCGCCACCCGCCTCGTAGTCCGCGGCGAGGCCCGCCGGGTCGGCGATCGCGGCCAGGGCGCCCTTGGAGGGGCTGGAGCGCTTGACCTCACAGATGACCTTCACACCGTCGCCACGCAGGGCGGCCAGGCCGTCCTTGGCCGCGGAAGCCTTCGCCGCGCGCTCCTTGAGCTCGTCGAGGCTGACGCGCGCCTGCCGCTCCGCGAGGTCGGCACGGACTCCGTCGATGATCTCGTCGAGCACACTCACGCGAGCGGCCCCCTTCCAGACGGTTGACTGTTCAAGCTGTTGAGCCAAGTTGACCCCTGGGGAAAAACAGATGGTCACTGCGATGGTATCCGGAGGGAGGGGTAGGCCTCACATCCGGTTGACGCCGGTCCCAGTACCTGGACGTTCGTCCATTGATCAAGGATGTAGCCAGCCACCGAACGGCAGGTTCCGGACAACCGTGAAGACCAGCGACAACGTCCCCAGCACCCACAGCTGCCGGCTCCCGAGTTCGAGACGGAACGGCCGTCCGCGCACCGCGCGCACCACCCATACGGTCCACAGCACGGCGAAGCCCAGATAGCCGACGACGGCGAGGGCGTTTGCCTGGAGCGCCGCGAGGAGGTCCCCGTGGATGAAGGAGTGCGCGCTGCGCAGGCCGCCGCAGCCGGGGCAGTACAGGCCGGTGAGCCGGTAGAGGGGGCAGACCGGGTAGTGGCCGGGCCGGTACGGGTCGACCGTCCCCACGTACGCGAAGGCACCGGCGACGGCCGCCAGCACGCCGGCGGGAACGGCGAGCCGCGCCGCCGTGGATTCGGTGGCGGGCGGTGTCGCGGGTCGGCTGTCGGCGTTCACGCCTTGCATTGTCCCCCCGGGCGGGCGCCACGCACGCGTGAGGGGCGATCCGGTGTCGGATCGCCCCTCAGCGGCAGTCGTGTGTGAGTCAGCTCTTGGTGCCGACGGCCGCCTGGCTCTGCTCGAGCGCGTCCTGGAACGTCTGGTGCGCGTCCTTCGGCTGGCCCATGCCCATCGCGCTCATGATCCAGCCGACGATGCCGCCGACGACCACGATCGCCAGGCCGGCCCAGAAGCCCACGGGCTGAGCCATCACCATGAAGGCACCCGAGACGCAGAAACCGATGAAGGCGATCGTGACACCGGTCCAGGCGGCCGGGGTGTGACCGTGGCTGCTGCCCGCCATGACTTGCTCCTCGCTGATGTTTACGTGTCTGAGCCGGACGCTCAACGGACATTGTCCCGCACGCGCACGCGTGCGCTGCTCGGGGGTGGGTGCCTGCGCGTGGCGACCCGGGAGAGGGCGGGCTATGCCCCGGTGGGGTCCTCGCCGCGGTCGAGTGCCTTCCAGATGTCCTCGGGGCGGTCGGGGTCCACGGACGGGGCCCTGCGGCGGGCCTTGGGGGCGCCTTCGCGCTCGTAGCGGCCGGACATCGCGGGCCAGTTCCGGCCGTAGCGCAGGGCGAGCAGGCCCGCGACGAGAAGCAGGAGGCCGCCCACGGCCGCGACGTACGGCCAGGCGGTGTGGGAGAGGCCGGCCACGGTGGCCGAGGTGTCGCCGGCGGCCTGCGCGGCCTTCTCGTCGAGCGCGGAGCTGTCGGAGGCGCCCAGCAGGGCCGCGGCGACGGTGCCGGCGCCGGAGAGCGCGAGCAGGACCGAGACCAGCAGTCGGCCCGCCCGGCGGACGGCGAAGACGGCGACGAGCGCGGCGAGGCCCACTATGGCGAGCGCCGCGGGTACGCCCGTGACGTCGCTGCCCTTGGCGGTCAGGGGGAAGGCGCCGCCGGCCACCGTCGCGGTCCCCTCCGACCAACGCTGACGGGTGGCCAGCAACGCCACGGCCGCGCCGAGCGCACCGCACAGCAGGGCAACGGCGAGACTCCGGCGACCGGACCGCGCGGGTCCGTCGGCTTCGGAACGGGGGTGAGGAACAGCAGTCACGTACTCCACTATCGCCCGAACCCCGGGCGAAGCGTCACCCGGGGTTCACGTGAGAAGCACCCCACTTGTCGCCGGAAGGGTCCTACCGGCCCAGCCTGTTGGCCGTGTGGACCGCCCGGAGCACGGCCGCGGCCTTGTTGCGGCACTCCTGGTCCTCGGCGAGCGGGTCGGAGTCGGCGACGATGCCGGCGCCCGCCTGGACGTACGCAGTGCCGTCCCGCAGCAGGGCGGTGCGGATGGCGATGGCGGTGTCGGAGTCCCCCGCGAAGTCGAGGTAGCCGACACAGCCGCCGTACAACCCGCGCCGGGACGGCTCGAGTTCGTCGATGATCTGCATCGCCCGAGGCTTGGGGGCGCCGGAGAGGGTGCCCGCCGGGAAGCAGGCGGTCAGGACGTCGAAGGCGGTGCGGCTCTCGGCGACCTTGCCGGTGACCGTGGAGACGATGTGCATCACGTGCGAGTACCGCTCGACGGACATGAAGTCGACGACCTCGACCGAGCCGGGCTCGCAGACCCGTCCGAGGTCGTTGCGGCCGAGGTCGACGAGCATGAGGTGCTCGGCGCGCTCCTTGGGGTCGGCGAGCAGTTCGTCGGCGAGGGCCTGGTCCTCCTGCGGGGTGGCCCCGCGGTGTCGCGTCCCGGCGATGGGGTGGACCATCGCATGCCCGTCCTCGACCTTGACCAGTGCCTCGGGGGACGAGCCGACGACGTCGAAGCCGTCGAAGCGGAAGAGGTACATGTACGGCGAGGGGTTGGTCGCCCGCAGCACCCGGTAGACGTCCAACGCGCTTGCCGTGCACGGCGTTTCGAAGCGCTGCGAGGGGACGACCTGGAAGGCCTCCCCGGCCCGGATGCGCTCCTTGATGTCCTCGACCGCCTCCTGGAAGTCGGGGCCGCCCCACAGGGCCGTGTACTCGGGGAGCTCGGAGGGCGGTAGCACGGCGGGCGGCTGGGCTACCGCGCGCGAGAGGTCGGCCTCCATGGCGTCGAGGCGCGCCACCGCGTCCGCGTGGGCCTCGTCGACGCCCGTGTCGAGGTCGTTGTGGTTGATCGCGTTGGCGATCAGCAGGACCGAGCCCTCCCAGTGGTCCATGACGGCGAGATCGCTGGTGAGCAGCATGGTGAGCTCGGGCAGCCGGAGGTCGTCCCGCTCCCCCGGGCCGATCTTCTCCAGGCGGCGCACGATGTCGTAGCCGAGATAGCCGACCATGCCGCCGGTGAAGGGCGGCAGGCCCTCCTGGTGCGGGGTGTGCAGGGCCTCGATGGTGGCGCGCAGGGCGACGAGGGGGTCGCCGTCGACGGGGACGCCGACGGGCGGGGCGCCGAGCCAGTGGGCCTGCCCGTCACGAGCCGTCAGGGTCGCTGCCGACCGCACGCCGACGAAGGAGTAACGGGACCAGGAGCGCCCGTTCTCCGCGGACTCCAGCAGGAAGGTGCCGGGGCGCTCGGCGGCGAGCTTGCGGTAGAGCGCGACCGGGGTGTCGCCGTCGGCGAGGAGCTTGCGCGTGACCGGGATGACGCGCCGGTCGGTGGCCAGCTTGCGGAAGGTCTCGAGGTCCATGCCGGCAGACCTTACTGATCCGTGGACGGTGCGCCGGAACCGGCGCCGTCCTTGAGGAGCACGTCGGCGTCGAAGCAGGTGCGGGCGCCGGTGTGGCAGGCGGCGCCGACCTGGTCGACCTTGACCAGCACGGTGTCCGCGTCGCAGTCGAGGGCGACCGACTTGACCCACTGGAAGTGGCCGGAAGTGTCGCCCTTCACCCAGTACTCCTGGCGGCTGCGCGACCAGTACGTGCAGCGGCCGGTGGTGAGGGTGCGGTGCAGCGCCTCGTCGTCCATCCAGCCGAGCATGAGCACCTCACCGGTGTCGTACTGCTGGGCGATGGCGGGGACGAGCCCGTCGGCGCTGCGCTTGAGCCGCGCGGCGATCTCCGGGTCGAGGCTGCTGGGGGGCGGCGTGCTGGTCATGGGTGCCATTGTGCCTCCCGCCACTGACAGTGACGGTGCGGTGTCCACTGATTGGAAATGGCGGTGCGCAGCGCCTCGGTGAGGGGTGGTGGTCGGGCGACGGGTGGGCGGACCGTTGAGCCGGACGTAGGCTGGCTGGCATGTCGACTTTCGCCAAGCGTGAACGACTTCTCCTGGCCGACCTGTTGGAGGCCGAGGGCCCGGACGCCCCGACCCTCTGCGAGGGCTGGCGGACCCGTGACCTCGCCGCGCACGTGGTGGTGCGCGAACGCCGACCCGATGCCGCCGGCGGCATCCTGATCAAGCAGCTCGCGCCGCGCCTGGAGCGGGTGATGGCGGAGTTCACCGCCAAGCCGTACGAGGAGCTGATCCAGCTCATCCGCACCGGTCCGCCGCGCTTCTCGCCGTTCCAGCTCAAGCAGGTCGACGAGTTGTCGAACACGGTCGAGTTCTACGTCCACACGGAGGACGTCCGCCGTGCGCAGCCGGACTGGGTGCCGCGCGAGCTGGACCAGGTTTTCCAGGACACCCTGTGGTCCCGCCTCGAGCGCTCGGCCCGCCTGATGGGCCGCAGCGCACCGACGGGCCTGGTGCTGCGCCGTCCGGACGGCCAGACAGCGGTCGCCCACCGCGGGACGCCCGTGGTGACGGTGACCGGCGAGCCGTCGGAGCTGCTGCTGTTCTCCTACGGCAGGCAGAGCGCCGCCAAGGTGGAAGTGGACGGCGACAAGGACGCGGTCGCAAAGCTGCACGAGGCGAAGCAGCTGGGCATCTGAGGCAGCCGGCGGACCGGACCGGCGCCCGGGGCGCCGGTCCGGTGATGCTCAGCGGACGGGGTGCCCCGCCTCCCGCAGCGCCTGCTTCACCTGGCCGATCCGCAGGTCGCCGAAGTGGAAGACGGACGCCGCCAGCACCGCGTCCGCGCCCGCACCGATGGCCGGCGGGAAGTCGGTCAGCTTGCCCGCGCCGCCCGAGGCGATCACCGGGACCGTGACGTGCTTGCGTACCGCGGCGATCATCTCCAGGTCGTAGCCGTCCTTCGTGCCGTCCGCGTCCATGGAGTTGAGCAGGATCTCGCCCGCGCCCAGCTCGGCGGCCCGGTGCGCCCACTCGACGGCGTCGATGCCGGTGCCGCGACGGCCGCCGTGGGTGGTGACCTCGAAGGTGCCCTCGGCAGTGCGGCGCGCGTCCACGGACAGGACCAGGACCTGGCGGCCGAAGCGCTCCGCGATCTCACGGATCAGGTCGGGGCGGGCGATCGCGGCCGTGTTGACGCCCACCTTGTCGGCGCCGGCCCGCAGCAGCTTGTCCACGTCCTCGGCCGTGCGGACACCACCGCCGACCGTGAGCGGGATGAACACCTGCTCGGCCGTACGGCGGACCACGTCGTACGTCGTCTCGCGGTCGCCCGACGAAGCGGTGATGTCCAGGAACGTCAGCTCGTCGGCGCCCTCGGCGTCGTACACCTTGGCCATCTCGACGGGGTCGCCCGCGTCGCGCAGGTTCTGGAAGTTGACGCCCTTGACGACCCGGCCGTTGTCCACGTCCAGGCAGGGGATGACTCGGACCGCCAGGGTCATGAATCCACGGCTCCTCTGTATTGACTCTGGCCCCGGAAGGCTTCCAGTTCCACTTCGACCAGGATGCGCGGGTCGACGAAGCCCTCCACGACCAGGAGGGTCGAGACCGGGCGCACCGTGTCGAACAGTTCCTTGTGGGCCCGGCCCACGGCGTCCACGTCCCGCGCATGGGTCAGGTACATCCGTGTAAGGATGACGGAGTCGACGCCGAGCCCGAGCTCACCGATCGCCTCGATCGCGCTGGTGAAGGCCACCTTGGCCTGCTCGTAGGGGTCGCCCTCCCCGTACAGCACGCTGCCCTTGAAGGACGTCGTGCCCGCCACCAGCACACGGTCGCCCGCCGCCACGGCACGTGCGAAACCGAAGGACTCTTCCCAGGGACTTCCGCTCTGCACACGCCGTACGGCATCGCTCATGACGACACAGCCTCCAAGGCCTCTTCCAGGGTGAATGCCTTCGCGTACAGGGCCTTCCCGACGATGGAGCCCTCGACACCGAGGGGTACCAGTTCGGCGATGGCGCGGAGGTCGTCCAGGGACGACACGCCGCCGGACGCCACGACCGGGCGGTCGGTCGCCGCGCAGACGTTCTTCAGCAGCTCCAGGTTGGGGCCCTGCAGGGTGCCGTCCTTGGCGATGTCGGTGACGACGTACCGCGCGCAGCCCTCCTTGTCGAGGCGCTCCAGCGTGTCGTAGAGGTCGCCGCCGTCGCGGGTCCAGCCCCGGCCGCGCAGGGTCGTGCCGCGTACGTCCAGGCCCACCGCGATCTTGTCGCCGTGCTCGGCGATGACCTTCGCGACCCACTGAGGGGTCTCCAGGGCGGCCGTGCCGAGGTTCACCCTGGTGCAGCCGGTGGCCAGGGCGGCGGCCAGCGAGGCGTCGTCGCGGATGCCTCCGGACAGCTCCACCTTGATGTCCATCGCCCCCGCGACCTCGGCGATCAGCTCACGGTTGTCGCCGGTGCCGAACGCGGCGTCCAGGTCGACCAGGTGCAGCCACTCGGCGCCCGACCGCTGCCAGGCGAGGGCGGCCTCCAGGGGGGAGCCGTACGAGGTCTCCGTGCCGGACTCGCCGTGCACGAGGCGGACGGCCTGGCCGTCGCGGACGTCGACGGCGGGGAGGAGTTCGAGCTTGGCCATGGTCTACAGGGTTCCGATCCAGTTGGTGAGCAGCTGCGCTCCGGCGTCGCCGGACTTCTCGGGGTGGAACTGGGTGGCCCACAGGGCGCCGTTCTCGACGGCCGCCACGAAGGGCTTGCCGTGCGTCGACCAGGTCACCTTCGGGGCGAGCATCGTCGGGTTGTGCGTCTCCAGCGACCAGTCGTGTACGGCGTAGGAGTGCACGAAGTAGAAGCGCGCGTCGGCATCCAGGCCGGCGAACAGCTGGGAGTCGGCGGGCGCCTCGACGGTGTTCCAGCCCATGTGCGGCACGATCTCGGCCTGCAGCGGCTCGACCGAGCCGGGCCACTCGTCGAGGCCCTCGGTCTCCACGCCGTGCTCGATGCCGCGCGCGAACAGGACCTGCATGCCGACGCAGATGCCCATCACGGGGCGCCCACCGGACAGCCGGCGGTCGACGATCCAGTCGCCGCGCGCCTCCTTCAGGCCCTGCATACAGGCGGCGAAGGCGCCGACGCCCGGTACCAGCAGGCCGTCGGCGTTCATGGCCCTGTCGAAGTCACGCGTGATCTCGACGTCCGCTCCGGTGCGCGCGAGGGCACGCTCGGCGGAGCGGACGTTCCCGAAGCCGTAGTCGAAGACCACGACCTTCTTGGAGTTGCTCAATTCCACATCTCCAGCCTCAGGACACCCGCGACCAGACACATCGCGGCGCTGACGGAGAGCAGCACGATCAGGCTCTTCGGCATCTGCTGCTTGACGAAGGAGATGATGCCGCCGACCAGGAAGAGGCCGACGACGATCAGGACGGTCGACAGTCCGTTCATGGCTTTACAGCGCGCCCTTCGTGGAGGGCAGGATGCCGGCCGCGCGCGGGTCGCGCTCAGAGGCGTAGCGCAGGGCCCGCGCGAGCGCCTTGAACTGGCACTCCACGATGTGATGCGCATTGCGCCCGTACGGCACATGCACGTGCAGTGCGATCTGGGCCTGGGCGACGAAGGACTCCAGGATGTGCCGGGTCATCGTGGTGTCGTACTCGCCGATCATCGGAGCCATGTTCTCGGGCTCGGTGTGCACGAGGTACGGGCGGCCGGACAGGTCGACGGTCACCTGGGCGAGCGACTCGTCCAGGGGCACCGTGCAGTTGCCGAACCGGTAGATCCCCACCTTGTCGCCGAGCGCCTGCTTGAACGCGGCGCCGAGCGCGAGGGCGGTGTCCTCGATGGTGTGGTGCGAGTCGATGTGCAGATCGCCCTCGGTCTTCACGGTGAGGTCGAACAGACCGTGCCGGCCGAGCTGGTCGAGCATGTGGTCGTAGAAGCCGACCCCTGTCGACACATCGACCTTGCCGCTGCCGTCGAGGTCTATCTCGACGAGCACCGACGTCTCCTTGGTGACCCGCTCGACTCTTCCCACGCGACCTTCGCGAGTCATGCGCTGTGCTCCTTCTTCAGTTCACGTACCGCGTCCAGGAACGCGTCGTTCTCCTGCGGGGTTCCGGCGGACACCCGCAGCCACCCCGGGATGCCGTTGTCCCGTACCAGCACACCCCGGTCGAGGATCTTCTGCCACGCGGTGTGGGAGTCCTCGAACCGTCCGAACTGCACGAAGTTCGCGTCGGACTCGACGACGTCGAAGCCGAGCGCGCGCAGCTCGCTCACCAGCCGGTCCCGCTCCGACTTCAGCTGCTCGACGTACTTCAGCAGCGTGTCGGTGTGCTCCAGGGCGGCCAGCGCGGTCGCCTGGGTGATCGCCGAGAGGTGGTACGGCAGCCGTACCAGCTGGACGGCGTCGACGACGGCCGGGTGCGCGGCGAGATAGCCGAGGCGCAGGCCGGCCGCGCCGAAGGCCTTCGACATCGTCCGGGAGACGACGAGATTCGGCCGGCCTTCGATCAGCGGCAGCAGCGAGTCGCCGTGGCTGAACTCGATGTACGCCTCGTCCACGATGACCACGGACGGCTTCGCGGCCTGCGCGGCCTCGTACAGCGCGAGGACCGTCTCACGCGGAACCGCGTTGCCCGTGGGGTTGTTGGGGGTGGTGATGAAGACGACGTCCGGCTTGTTCTCGGCGATCCACCGCTCGGCGGCCGGCAGGTCGATCGTGAAGTCCGCGTTCCGCGGACCCGAGATCCAGCCGGTGCCCGTGCCACGCGAGATGAGCGCGTGCATCGAGTACGACGGCTCGAAGCCGATCGCGGTACGGCCCGGTCCGCCGAAGGTCTGCAGCAGCTGCTGGATGACCTCGTTGGAGCCGTTGGCGGCCCAGACGTTCGCGAGCCCGACCTCGTGGCCGGAGGTGTCCGTCAGGTACTTGGCGAGCTGGGTGCGCAGCTCGACGGCATCGCGGTCCGGGTAGCGGTTGAGGTCACGGGCGGCCTCGCGGACACGCTCCGCGATGCGCTCGACCAGCGGCTCGGGCAGCGGGTACGGGTTCTCGTTGGTGTTCAGCCGTACGGGGACGTCCAACTGGGGCGCGCCATAAGGGGACTTGCCGCGCAGCTCGTCCCGTACGGGGAGATCGTCGATCCTCACGTCGTTCACTTGCTCTCGGGCACCTTCCAACCGAACCTTGCCTTGATCGCCGCGCCGTGCGCGGGCAGGTCCTCCGCCTCCGCCAGCGTGACCACGTGGTGCGCGACCTCGGCCAGCGCGTCCTTCGTGTAGTCGACGATGTGGATGCCGCGCAGGAAGGACTGGACCGACAGGCCCGAGGAGTGGCAGGCGCAACCGCCGGTCGGGAGCACGTGGTTGGAGCCGGCCGCGTAGTCGCCGAGGGAGACCGGCGCCCAGGGGCCGATGAAGATCGCGCCGGCGTTCTTCACCCGGTCGGCCACGGCAGCCGCATCCGCCGTCTGGATCTCCAGGTGCTCGGCGCCGTACGCGTCGACGACCCTGAGGCCCTCGTCGATACCGTCGACGAGGACGATCGCGGACTGCCGGCCCTTCAAAGCGGGCACGATCCGGTCCTCGATGTGCTTGGTGGCCGCGACCTGCGGCTCCAGCTCCTTCTCGACCGCGTCGGCGAGCGCCACGGAGTCGGTGACCAGGACGGCGGCGGCCAGCGGGTCGTGCTCGGCCTGGCTGATCAGGTCGGAGGCGACGTGCACCGGGTCGGCCGTGTCGTCGGCGAGGACCGCGATCTCGGTGGGGCCGGCCTCGGCGTCGATGCCGATCTTGCCGGTGAAGTAGCGCTTGGCGGCGGCGACCCAGATGTTGCCGGGCCCTGTGACCATGTTGGCGGGCGCGCAGGACTCGGTGCCGTGCGCGAACATCGCGACGGCGGTCGCGCCACCGGCCGCGTACACCTCGTCGACGCCGAGCAGCGCGCAGGCGGCGAGGATCGTCGGGTGCGGAAGGCCCCCGAACGCGGCCTGCGCCGGGGAGGCGAGGGCGATGGACTCGACGCCGGCCTCCTGCGCCGGGACGACGTTCATCACCACGGAGGACGGGTAGACCGAGCGGCCGCCCGGCGCGTACAGCCCGACGCGCTCGACCGGCACCCACTTCTCGGTCACGGAGCCGCCCGGCACGACCTGGGTCGTGTGGGTCGTGCGGCGCTGCTCGCGGTGGACGAGGCGGGCACGCCGGATGGACTCCTCCAGGGCCGCGCGGACCGCCGGGTCGAGCTCTTCCAACGCGCGCGTGAGCGCGTCGGCGGGCACCCGGACCTGCTCCAGCCTGACCCCGTCGAACTTCTCGGCGAAGTCGATCAGCGCCGCGTCGCCCCGATGATGCACGGCTTCGCAGATCGGACGCACCTTCTCCAGGGCGGCCTGAACGTCGAAGTCGGCTCGGGGCAGCAGGTCACGCAGGGCGGGGCCCTCGGGGAGGGCGTCGCCGCGCAGATCGATTCGGGAGATCACGGGCTCAATTCTCTCAGACCGGGGTTCGGCGTCGTCCGCGCGTATCAATGGCTGATACAGAACCACGGCGGAACCCGGAAGATCACCTTCACGTCCAGTGATTCGGGGGTTACCCAGCGGGCATGAACGGTTGTGCGAAGACAGGACTGGAGGAGTTGTGACTGAGGGGGCCGGCTTCCGTGCCGGAGACGCCGGAGACCTTCCGGACGATCTGACCGCCGCCGAGGCCGGCATGTGGCAGGCCTTCCGCAACGGCAGTGTGTACGACCTGAGCAGCGGGGACACCATCGTCGACGATCCGCACGGCGGGCACCCGTGGGGGCCCGAGCGGACCGTGCGGGCGCGGATCGTGTGCTGGCTGCTCCTGGACGGCCCGCCCGCGCTCGCGGGCCGGGTGTCCTCGCTGAAGCTGCGCGGGGTGCAGATCAGCGGCTCTCTGGACCTCGCGGGCGGTGTGGTGGTGCCGTACGTCGAGATGCGCGGCTGCCGCTTCGAGCGGGACGTGCTGCTGCCGGAGGCCCACTTCACGACCATACGGATGGTGGACTGCTCGGTGCCCCGTCTGGAGGCCGCGCGTGTGCACACGGAGGGCGATCTGCACCTCCCGCGCTGCCGCTTCCTCAGCGGCATCCGGCTGACCGACGCGCACATCGGTACGGATCTGATGCTCAACCAGGCGATCGTCCACCGCGACCGCAGCGGCCGTTCGATCGCCGGCGACGGCATGATGGTCGGCCAGGACCTGCAGGCCGAGCTGCTTGAGTCGCACGGCGAGCTGAGTCTGCGCAGCGCGAAGATCGGTGTGTCGCTGAGCCTGCGCGGCGCCCGGCTGGCCAACCCGTACGGCAGGCTCGCGCTGAACGCGCCCCAGCTGAGCGTCGGACGCACGCTGTACCTGACGCCCGCGGGCGTCGGCGCCTCGATGCTGAGCGGTGCGACGCCCGCGCGCGGGACGCGGATCCAGCGCTTCGAGTGCCAGGGCGGAGTGCGCCTGGACGACGGGCGGTTCGAGGACGCGGTCGACCTGGAGCGGGCCCGGTTCACCTTCACCGACGACCAGGAGCTGTCGCTGCGCCGGGTGCAGACGCCCGAGCTGCGCTTCCTCGGGGAACGCCCGCAGCGCGGCAAGGTCGTCCTGTCGGGCGCGCGGGTGGTCAACCTGGTCGACCGGTCGACCGCCTGGCCCGGGCCGGGCAACCTGCACATGGGCGGCTTCCAGTACGAGAACCTGGTGCCGCAGGGCCCCTTCCCGCTGACCGAGCGGCTGGAGTGGGTGACCGCCGCGACCGCCGAGTACAACCCGGAGCCGTACGAGCGACTCGCCTCCGTGCTGCGGGCCGGCGGCGAGGACGAGGACGCGCGCGAGGTGCTCCTCGCCAAGCAGCGCCGACGCCGCGAGAGCCTGCCGATCGCCGCCAAGCTGTGGGGGTACGCGCAGGACTGGACGGTGGCCTACGGGTACCGGCCGGGCCGGGCCGCCGTCTGGATGGCGGTGCTGTGGGCGGCGGGCTCACTGGCCTTCGCGCACGCGAGCCATCCGCCACTGCAGCCCGGGGCCCACCCGCCGTGGAACCCTGCCCTGTTCGCGCTGGACCTGCTGCTCCCGGTCATCGACCTGGGCCAGGTCGGCGTCTGGCAGCTGAGCGGCGGCTGGCAGTGGCTGTCGGCGGCGATGATCCTGCTCGGCTGGATCCTGGCGACGACGGTGGCGGCGGGGGCGACGCGGCTGCTGAGACGGAACTGAGGTCCTGGGAACACCCGAGTTCCGCACACAACAACCCAACACTTGCCGAACAGTCACCCTTTACCTGTACTTGACCGATCCGCGTACAACTTTCCACGACTTGTCCGTGGGCCCTGGCGCAGGGTTGACCAGCGGCCTTTCAATGGTCGACACCATGGCTCTGCTGCATCCGTTCAGCCGCGCGGCCCGGACCCCCCAGGCCGCTGCGCGCCCCGCCGCCGGACTCCCCGCCGACGACGAGGTGCTGCTCGACGTGCCCGACGACCGCCTCGGATCCGCGTTGGTCGCGGCTGCGGGCGGCGAGCGCGGCCCCGCCTCCGCGCTGCTCGCCGACACGCGCACGCGCAGCGACTGGGAGACCCGCGACCGGTACGCGAGACGCCTCGCGGCCTTCGCGCACGCCCGCCCGGAATGGCTGCAGGCGTGGTCCGCCGCCACCCCGCACGATCCGGACGTGCTGTTGATCAAGGCCCAGCTCGCGGTGGACGACGCCTGGCGCTCCCCGGCACGCGCGGAACTGCTGCGCGAGGTGAGCCCCCTGATCACGGCTGCCGCCCGCGGCGACGACCACGATCCGGTGCCCTGGCGGCTCGCGCTGGACCATGCGCGCGGCACCGGCGCGGGCCCCAAGTACTTCGGCGAGCTGTGGGAGGCGGCACTGCGCCGCGCCCCGCACCACTACGGCTGCCATGTGGCGGCCCTGCGCTATCTGGCCGCGTCCTGGCAGGGCTCCCACCGCGAGTGCTTCGACTTCGCCGACCTGGCGGCGCAGGACGCCCCGGCGGGCTCCCTCATCCAGGCGCTGCCCTCACGGGCGGCCTTCGCCTGTCTGACGGACGGTGTCGGCGCCGAGGTGCCGCGTGCACGGCTGGACGCGGCGGCCGACCGGGCGATCGCGTTCTCCGCCCGCTTCCCGGCGGCCGACCCGTGGCCGTCCGAGATCCGCAACAAGCTGATGTACGTCCTCGTACGCCTCGACCGCTGGGAGGAGGCGCTCACCGAGCTGCACCGGATCGGCCCGTACGCCACGTCCTTCCCGTGGGGCCGGTTGTCGGACGACCCGCTGGCGCTCTTCCTCAAGGTGCGCGGCGAGATCCTCGCCCGTACGACGGGCCTCATGCCCTCGCCCCGGCATCCACGGAACGGGCGTGCCGGACGCGCCCGCTCCGCCGACCACTAGGCTCTTGCGTCGTGACCACCGTCCGTCTCCCGCTCTTCCCCCTGAACTCGGTGCTGTTCCCGGGGCTGGTACTGCCCCTGAACGTCTTCGAGGAGCGCTATCGCGCCATGATGCGCGACCTGCTCAAGACACCCGAGGACGAACCGCGCCGGTTCGCCGTCGTGGCGATCCGCGACGGCCACGAGGTGGCGCCGAGCGCGCCCGGCATGCCGGACCCCACGGCCCTGCCCGAACTCGGGCCCGCCGCGGGCTTCGGCCCCGACCCGGCGAAGTCGTTCCACGCGACGGGCTGCGTCGCGGACGCGGCGACGATCCGCGAACGCGAGGACGGCACCTTCGAGGTCCTGGCGACGGGCACGACCCGAGCGCGCCTGGTGTCCGTCGACACGTCGGGTCCCTTCCTGACGGCGGACCTGGAGGAGCTGCCGGAGGAGCCGGGCGACGAGGCGGGCGCTCTGGCCGAGGGCGTGCTGCGGGCATTCCGCCAGTACCAGAAACGCCTGGCGGGTGCGCGCGAACGATCCCTCACGACCGGCGCCGACCTCCCGGACGAACCGTCCGTGGTCTCCTACCTGGTGGCGGCTGCGATGATGCTGGACACCCCCACCAAGCAGCGCCTGCTGCAGGCCCCGGACACCGCGTCCCGGCTGCGCGACGAGCTGAAACTCCTTCGCTCCGAGACGGCGATCATCCGTAACCTGCCGTCACTGCCGGCGTCGGAGCTGACGCGCGGCCGCACAAGCCTCAACTGAAGTCACCGCATCAGTCACTGCGAAGGCCGGAATGGCAAAGAAGCCGAAGAAGAACCAGCAGCAGGGCGGCACCCCCGCGACGGTAGCCCTGACGTCCGCCGGGGTGCCGTACACGATCCACGCCTACGACCACGACCCGTCCCACCCGTCCTACGGCGAGGAGGCCGCGGAGGCGATGGGCGTGTCCCCGGACCGCGTCTTCAAGACCCTGGTCGCGGACGTGGACGGCACCCTGACGGTGGCCGTGGTCCCGGTGGCGGGCCAGCTGGACCTCAAGGCCCTGGCCTCGGCGGTCGGCGGCAAACGAGCCGCCATGGCGGACCCCGCCCTCGCCGAACGCACCACGGGCTACGTCCGCGGCGGCATCTCCCCCCTGGGCCAGCGCAGGAAACTCCCCACGGTCCTGGACGCCTCGGCCTCCGCCCACGCCACGATCTGCATCTCGGCGGGCCGCCGCGGCCTGGAGGTCGAACTCTCTCCCGAGGACCTGACCAAGCTGACGGAAGCGGTGGTGGCCCCCATCGGCCGTGCGTGACCCCTCGACGACCGCCCGTCCCTCGGTTAAGTACGAGGGACATGTCGAAGAAAACCCGCAAACGCAAGTGGCGCACCAAGAAGGGCCGCTCCAACCACGGCCACCGCCCGTCGTAGGAGAGCCTCACGCCCTCAAACGTCGGCCGGGACTTGATCTCTTCAGCCCGCCCGGCGTTTGAGGGCGAGGCCCGGCCATCCCGGACCCCCACCCACCCCCGGGGGGCGACACTCCTCGCAGCCCACCCGGCGCAAAAGAGCCTCACGTCCTCAAGCGCCGGCGGGGGCTTGATCTTTTCAGCCCGCCCAGCGTTTGAGGGCGAGGCCGTTCAGGCCGAAAAGCGGGGGTCTGGGGGCGCAGCTCCCAGGGACGGGACGGGTAGGGGCGGCGGGGGCGAAAAACCCGCGGCCCAAGGGCGCCACCCCTACGCCATCGGTGCCCCATAAGGATCCTTGGGAACACCCCCGTGTTCCTGATAGTGCTCCGGATCCCGAGGCCCGAACAACGCCGTCAACCCAAGATGCACCACCAGCGCAGCCAACGACCACGCCAGCAACGCCCCCTTCGCCCCCAGCTTCAGCGGCGCAGAAAACACAACCCCCTTGCCCACAGCCTTCGCATGGGCGATCACATCCTGCGACGGTCCCAGCCACACCCCGAGCTTCCAGGCCAGCAACGACGCGAGCAGCCCCCCGACCCCCAGCGCCACCGCCAACGGCACACCACCACGCCGCCGCCAGAAAAAGACCCCGAGCGCACTCACCGCACCAAAGGCCACCGCAAGCAGCGTGAACGTTCCGTCCACCCCGATCGCCTGCTCCCCCTCGCTGTCCGAGAGATAGACGACCCAGCTCTTGTCGACCACGTCACCGACGAGCGGCACATGCGGCGCCAGCCACCACCACAGCACCCCGAGCAGCGCGCCCGCGACCGTCACCGCCGCCGTGATCACGGCGGCCTCCCGCACTTCGGTCTTCATCCCGGGCCCGTCCTGTCCGTACGTGCCGTCCCACGCGGCGTCATGCGCCACAGGGGCCACGTACCCGGCAGCCGGGGGCTGCCACGCATTCTGCGAGGACTGTTCATGCGGCGGCGGAGGCGGAGTCAACGGTGCGGTCACCCTGCCATCGTGCCAGGCCCGCCTGTGCGGCGCTTCACCGGACGGCCGCCCGACGGTACGCCCACGTGGCGACGGCCAGCGAGGCCACGCCCACCCCGGCGCACACGGCGAGGTCCCCGGCCACGAAGGCCCAGTCGGGATGCGCCCCGAAGGTCCGCGCGAAGGCCTCGACGCCGTACGTCGACGGCAGCAGATCCCGCGCCAACCGCACGACCTCGGGCATCCGGTCGGCCGGCAGCACCCCGAGCAGCAGCGCCGCGGACATGCCCAACTGGCCGAGCAGAGTGGCCAGTTCCGGCCGCGGAGCCAGCAGCCCGAGCGCCGCGCCCAGTCCGGCCAGCGCAGCTCCCGCCAGCGGAATCACCGCGACGAGCACCCACAGATGCGCCAGCGGCAGCCCGAACAGCACGCACCCGAACACCGCCGTGACCACGGTCCCCGGCACGGTGAAGGACGCATACGCCCCGGCCGCCCCCAGCACCACGGACGCAGGCGGCACGGGCAGCGTCGCGTAATGGTCGAGCCCGCCGCTCGCCCGCAGCTGCCCGAAGTACTGCGCGAGCAGATTCAGCGCGACGAACGCCACCACGAGCACCGACGCCCCGGCGACCACCGACTCGGCCTCGCCGCCGCCGTCCACGACTCCCCGCATCAGGATCATGATCCCGATCGACTGGAAGGTCGCCACGAACAGCAGCGGGATCCGGGCCACCCGCGCGCGCGACAGCTGCGCCCGGTAGACGGCGACGAGGGCCGGCCACATCCGCGCCCGCGGCCCGAGCTCGGCCGCGCCGCGGCCGTCCTCCTCCACGGCCAGGGCACCGCCCGGCAGGACCCCGGCGGGTACGACACTCACGACGCGCTGCTCCCCTTCTCACTCGGGCCCACTGAGCCCACTGGGCCGATCGCTCGTAGGGACCATACGGCCGCGGCGGCCCGTGCACTCACACCGGCGACAACGCTCATGCCTTCACCAGCCCCTGCTGCGCGGCGCCGCCCAGCGCCAGATACACGTCCTCCAGGCTGGGCGTGGCCAGCGTGAAGTCGTCGAGCGCGGCGAACGCACTGCCACCGGTGACGGTGGCGACGACCGCGCGGGCCTCCTCGGGGGCGAGCCTGATCGTCCAGCGGCGCCCGGCCTCGGCGGCCCGCTCACGAAGCGCGGCGACCTCGGGCACGTGCAGCGGCGCACTCTCGCGCCACACCAGCTCGACCCGGACCTCCCCCGCGACCTGCTCCTTGAGCCCGGCGGGGGTGTCGCAGGCGATCACCCGTCCCTGGTCGAGTACGGCGACCCGGTCGAGGACCGTCTCGGCCTCGATGACGTTGTGGGTGACCAGCAGAACCGTCGTCCCGCGCTCGGCCCGCCGCCGGTCCACGGCCGCCCACACGGCCCGCCGGGCCACCGGGTCCATCCCCGTGGTCGGCTCGTCGAGCACCAGCAGCGGCCGCTCCCCGACCAGCGCGGCGGCCAGACACGCCAGCCGCCGCTGTCCGCCGGACAGCTTCTTCAGCGGCCGCCCGGCAAGGGGTGTGAGCCCCAGTTCCTCCAGTACGGCGTCCCGCTCGGCCCGCGCTTGACGGGCCTCCAGGCCGCGCAGCCGCCCGGTCGTCTCGGCGGCGAGGGACACGGTCAGTTCGTCGAGGGCGCTGGACTCCTGCCCCAGGTAGGCGAGGATCCGCGCGGCCCGCTCGGGGTGGCGCACGATGTCGTGCCCGAGGATCTCGACCCGCCCGGCATCGGGCCGCATCAGCCCGGTCAGCTGCCGTACGAGGGTGGACTTGCCTGCACCGTTCGGCCCGAGGAGACCGAAGATCTCGCCGCGCCGGATGTCGAGGTGCACATCGTCGGTGGCCCGCACCGCGGGCGTTCCCGGCGCGCCCCGGCGCCCCCGCACGGGCGGATAGGTCTTGGTCAGTCCGCGCACCGCGCACACGACGTCCCCACCGTGTCGAAGTGCCTGTGCCGCGCGCGTACTCACAAAGGACGAGGGTACGGGGTCCGCAGGCCCCGTCCGCTCTCGGGTTGGTCCAAAGCGGCACAACCGCCAGTAAAGAGCCCGGTGAAGAACCTGGTCAGCACACCGGTGAGGAACTACTCACCCGCGGGAGCGTGCTCCGCCGCGGTCCGCACGTCGATCTCCCGCCAGAACCCGGCCCGGATCGCATAGCGGTCGTGCTCGTCGATCTGGTCGTCCTTGTGGGCGAGCAGCCCGAACCGGGCGGCGTAGCGCAGCAGCTCCCCGTCGATGCGGTGCGGGACGCGCGGGTACATCCCGGACAGCTTCTGCAGATGGCTCTGGTCGCCGAGGCGCTCCATCCACCGCCGCGCGAACACCTGCCCGACCTCGTAGGGGTCGCCGCCGACCGTGGTGATGTCCTCCTCGCGGTCGGCCCACCGCTGCTCCGCGGTGGTCAGCTGGGCGAGCGTCGGCATCGAGGCGGCCTCGGGGGCCTCCGCGGGGGGCCGGTCCACCCAGCCCTTGTCGGAGGACCAGCGCAGGGTCGCGTTCGCGGGATGCCGGTCGGGCTGCACCCCGGGGGCACGCAGCGCGGCCAGGTCCTTCGGGGTGGGCACGCCCTTGGGTGCGGGCACCCGCTCCTGCGTGCCGTTCTCGGAACGGCCCGCCGCGGGCGTGTGCTCGTCCTCGGCGCTCCGCTCGGCCGCGGAGAGCGCGGACTCCGGCAGCGGCGCGGAGAGGATCGCGGCGATCTCGGGCCGCGGCACGGGCGGCGGCGCGCAGATCCCGCCGAGTTCCTTGGCCCGTACGGCCTTGGTGATCCACGTACGGTCGAGGACGCGCCGCTCGTCGGCCTCGGCGACCAGGTCCTCGGACTGGTTGTAGTCCCCGTCGGCGGCCTGCACGGCCCACAGGTGTACGGCGACGCCGTGCTCCTTGGCGGCCATCATGCCCGGCAGCAGATCGCCGTCGCCGGTGACGAGGACGATGTCGGAGCAGGCGCGGTTGCGGGCCAGCTCGGTGAGCTCGGCGTGCATGGCGGCGTCGACGCCCTTCTGGGCCCAGCGTCCGTCGCTGCGGGTCAGGGCGCCGAGCCGGACGGTGACCCGGGGCATCACGCGCAGCCTGCGGTGTTCGGGCTGCGGGACGCGGTCGGGGGCGCCGTCGAACCAGTAGATGCGCAGCAGCGGCCGTTCCGTGTCGGACTCGGCGCGTTCGCGAAGGGCCTGGATGAGGGCGGCGTGATCGACGGTGATGCGGGAGCGCGAGGGCTCCCCGGCAAGGAGACTGGCGGCGGCCCCCAGCAGATACCCGGCGTCCACCAGGACGATGCAGCGGTCCACGCGATCCACCCTCTTTCCGGGAGGTTTGCTTCGGGCTTCCTTCGAGTCTGCCCGACTGCGCGGGGGTTAACGGCCCGAACTCGATCTTCGGCGTGGCGTTTCGGCTCGCGTCCCGCGTCCTCGCGCTCCGAGATGCCCTGTCACAGACGGTAATTATCCGAAATGCGCTCATTGTCAGCCTATGTGAATCTGGTCGCGGCCCTGGCCCCTAGATCCCCCACAGGAGGCAGAACCATGGCCAAGAACAAGAACCGTGAGCGAAAGCAGCCGCAGACCGAGCGCGGTCAGCAGGCGAACCAGCAGTCCACGATGGAGTCGCACGCCGAGCAGCACCTCAGCCAGGTGACCCCCGGCGACATGGCACGCAAGGGCAGGCAGAAACGCTTCGGTCACAACTGACGCGCTCACAACTGACATCTGCACATTGGGTTGTTGAGACCCAGGCACACAGAGGGGCGCCGGCCGCGACACCGGAGGCCCCCCCCGCCCAGGGGCCGTGGCCCGCCC